>CAYJBA010000309.1:0-3759 GCA_964367865.1 uncultured Bacteriovoracaceae bacterium
AAACTAGGCAGGCCATCATCAATGGATACTCCGTAGTTTTTTCCCTCAGGAATTAACCCCTGATCTCTTTCTCTTAGAGAGAGAGTTTCGTGAGCCGGTGAGTTTGATTTGTCAGTTAGGATCGCCATGACCCCACCGGCGAGGGCTCCCGTGAGTCCAAATACAAGAGCATTAAGTCCGCGGCTCTCTACATTGGGAGAAAATGCGGCGCCAGCCGCAGCACCTATCCCACCACACGTGGCGCCGTATCCAATCACGCGATTTTTTCCGGTGAGGGTCGCGCATCCAAAACATTGCATCGAAAAAAACATGAGGCAAACCATTCTATAGAACATTAGAAACGTACCTCTTCTTGAATTAGGATGGTTACACTGGCGAGACTTTCTAAAATGAGTACGGGCTTCTCAGCGGTTGACTCATCAATAAGGCGCTTACTTTGATCGGCGGCGGTTTGGGCAATGCCTTGTAAAATCCCATTTCTGCCAGTGGGTTGTTGGGTCATAAATCCAAACGCGTTGGTATTTTGTGTTTGCTGAGACGACGCTAGGCCCGCAACGAAGCTCGAGGCTATGGCACCCGCCATGGCCAAAGCTTTTCCGCTAAAAATCTGAGCCTCTAAACCATAAGCCCCTTGTGGATCAAGTGCAGTGGCTTGGGCTGAAACCACGCGACCTGATCTTAGAATGAGCTTATTAAGCTCAAGATTGATTCGCCCTTGCGTACCGGATTGCCTAGCAACTCCCAAAAACCTTAGACCTGAAAATACATTTTGATCAGAATCCAAAATAACTAAGACCGGCGCACTCTCGCCCCCTACGACAAGTCGGTTTAGAAGTTTTCCGTAAAGGAGCTTTCCCGATGAGATTTTATTATCAGAAAAATCGCCATGAATTTGAAACAGGGGCTTTTTCTCGTTTTCGCTTTCCGTTGACCCAGCCCCACGACTCAATCCTATAAAAGAATGACCTCCACGTAATTTATTCATAAGGACTTCAGTATTGTTTTGAGTTGCCTTGAGTGCCTCAGCCCGTGCATGAAACTCAGCTTCATCCATGGAAAGGCATCGGCTTACTGTAAGCTCAAGAAAAATCATAAGCGCAATCATCGCGCGTCTCCCTTTAAGTGGTACTCAAGGGCCGAAGTGCGAGGAGTTGTTTTTGTATTTATGGTTTCGATAAGCCTCGTGATTGAGCCCGTACTTGTCTCTAAGAACAAGTTAGTCTTAAAACTACTTCGTAACGGCTGTAAGAGTACGCCGCATCCGAGTTCCTTGGGTAGCGCCTCAAGCTTCACATGCTCTGGACTTCCAATGGCTGAGACTAAAAGCTTTCCTTCACACCGAATCTTAGTAATAAAGCCAGGATAGAGTTTCACGGCCTCATCTGCCAAAACCGTTTGAGCAATGAATAAGATTGAGAGCACGCAAAGAAATCTCATCTAGCCATCCCCCAAGATTTAGCGATCATTGCAGCCTTCTTTGCAGTTTGGATCAGGTTCGCCTGAGTGTCAAAATCCCCTGCAAATGCACCGGACAAAAAGCGATGCGTAATCGTCGGAATATGAAAAATGAGAATCACGGCTAGCAACTCCACTGCTACGACATAAAGGCCTAGGCTCCCTGATTTACTCATGTAGTGTCTTGCAACTTCTCCAGTTGCCGCTTCAACGGCAGAGAGAATCGGAAACCAAAGGGCTAGCTCAATTGCATAAATAGCCAGATTAGTGAGGAGCCTTGGAGTTAGGGGGTAAATTCCACAGGCAAGCGGAAACAAAAATAAGAGAAGACTCCACAAAACGTCTTTTGCACTCTCAAGGAGAAAAGAGGCGATGATAAAAGCCCAATCTACAATCGCGCCCATGATTCCCCAAACGCCTGTACGCCAAGCCTGCTCAAGCAACGCCGGGATATTAAACACTGTGCTGCCGCCCCCTGCTGTGGGCTCCACTCGCGCTTTTTTGAAAGCCTCAAGGATAATAGCTTTTAAATCAATTTGGTTACCTAGATTAGATATGTGATCTGAGAGCTCTTGAGAAAGATTGTTCAGCAGCAATCCGGCATCTTTGAAAAATAGAAGTGCCAAAAAGCCAATAGCAAGTCTCTCAAAGGCCGTATGTAAATCACTGAGGCCACGCATCGAGCGAATGAGGCAAAACGAGAAAGAAGCTAATAAAAGTGTTTTTCCCCATGGTAAAAGAACATCTGGGCTAATTACGGCGGTCATCGCGGGCCTCTTTTTTTGGATTGGGCAAGACCTTGCGAAAGCTGCCCCTCAAAAACTGCATCACGTAACTTTGCACTGCGAGCATCCTGCTCGATTTGGCTTTTTTGAAATTCGAGTGTCATGGCTTGGAGCTGAACCATCTGAGCTAGGGTCTGAAGCTCGACACCTGATGCAAGCATCTGAGCCGAATCCGCTGCTGCGGTGATTTGTGTTGCGCGGCCTGGGCTTGCAACCTGAGATTCGTTTGAAAGTTGAGATCCCGTTACGACCATCTCTTGCCCCATTTTATAAGCCGTGTCGCTTTGGAGGGCACTTGTGGCTATGGCGACATTGGCGAGGCTTACCTTGGCTAAAAGCATATCCAAGACCTGCTCCTTGGTCTGCTTTGCCCGGCTTAGGAGGTCATTTATGTCAGAAAGGCTTCTTATAGAACTTGGGTCTAAGCCCTGGGCGCGCTCGATAATAGACTTAATATTTTGAATCTGAAATAGTGCGCGGTCGATTCCCTCGTTAAGCTTTTTGATTGCTGTCATCTGATCCCTTGCAAGGCCCACCGTCTCGCTTAACTTTTCGATTTCGGTAATCTGGCCTGAGACTAGTTGCAGGAGTGGCCCTAGTTCCGTGCCGAAGAACGAAAACGCGTTACCAGGGTGTAAAATTACAAGGGCACATATCGCAGAAATTAAGATTCGCTTACTCATACGGACCTTCTTTCCGCGAGAACAAGCGGTTTTTTAGCTATAGCGACCATCTCGTCGCGAAGATTATCCGTTCGTAAGAGTGCGTGTTCAGCCGGCGTGGGATAAAGTCTCCCGATTCGAGATAAAAATGGTGTTTTGATCAGGCACTCCGAATAGGAGCCCTTTTTTTGTCGTAGTGCACGTACCTTGGATAGTTCAACTGAGTTTAGGCCTAGTACTCCTGAGTATTGCGCCAAGTCCTCGCCTTGTCGTAAAAGAACTCTGATCGGCGCATTTTGAAAGATGCTTTGCCCGCTTTTATCGGTGAGAAAATCCGAAAGACTTTGTGTGATGGCCACCGCGGCTCCGTTTAGTTTACGAAACTCACGAAAGGCTCGTTGCACTAACACGGGTTCGTCGCGCATGAAATTCCAGCACTCATCTAAAACGACGTATATAGGATGAATTGAGTCACGGTATCTGAGATAGGCCTCAAGTGCTTCTAGAACAAAACGAGTTCCTGCTTTTTTCTCATCCTGGCTAAGATCTGATAATTCGATGCCGCTAAAGCCACCGGCCCACCTCATGGGCGAGAGGGCTTTTCCAACGCCAGATTCAAGTTCAGAGAGATTTTGTGGCTCGATGTAGGTGCCACGTGCAGATTGGACAAGCCGTCTAAAACTTCTGTTGTGATCAATGAAAATTACAGACATTGGGTTTCCGGCTTCAAGCATCCGCTTGAGAACAAGACCTGTGAAAAAACTCTTTCCGCTTCCTGATGCACCCACAACTAGCCAGTGAAGCGCCTCAAGCCTTGGATCATTTGGCGAAAAATAGAGTGGCTTGCCTCTAAAGGT
>CAYJBA010000310.1:0-3756 GCA_964367865.1 uncultured Bacteriovoracaceae bacterium
GCTAACGGAAGCACGGCTCGGCGCTGAGTGCGGGCCCCCGCTTATGCGAGCCACAACTGCTTGCGCTAAAAAATCTATTTGATCTCGGTTGAACTCCATAACGAGAGTACTCCCCTATTAAAACTACTTTCGGAAAGTGCTCTCGCCGCCTGCTTCGATCTCGTCGATAATTCCCATAATAACCGTGTCGACCGGCCGATTTTGGGTGATATCCGTTTGTCTGGCGCTAGAGCCTGAACAATAAAGAACCACTTCTCCGATTCCAGCGCCCACGGCGTCTACAGCTACGACCTGCGAGCCTTTTGGGCTACCGGTAATGTCTGTTTGCTGGACCAAAAGAAACTTAAGCCCTTCGAGCTTAGGGTCTTTGCGCGAAGCAACGACCGTGCCGATGACCTTTCCTACGTTCACTTAAAACTCCGTTTCAATTAATTCGAAAGAGTAGCGCGTGATTCAGAAGCGCGGCGGCTGCTAGACTCAGAGCTGCTTACGCGACCCAGTGGCAAAACTGAATCAACATTTGCATGAGGACGTGGGATTACATGCACAGAAACAAGTTCGCCTACTTTTTCAGCAGCGCGAGAGCCAGCTTCTACCGCAGCCTTAACTGCAGCGACATCTCCCCGAACAACAGCGGTTACATAACCACCGCCGATTCGCTCATACCCTACAAGCTCGACGCGAGCGGCTTTAACCATCGCATCAGATGCTTCGACCATTCCTACAAAACCCTTTGTTTCAATCATTCCAAGTGCATCAGACATAATTTTCCCTTTCTTGTGGAAAAAGTTATTTATGAGTTTCAGTTCCAGTTAGGCTGTTAACAGCAGCCATAGCAGCTTTAGCGGCCTCGTCAATTTCAGATTCAGTTCCAACTAAAGTGAGGCGGCCAAAAGCTCCAAAGGCGCGAACATCGACCAAGGTAATGTTTGCAGCTTTTTCTGCCTCGTTCGCCGCATAGACAATGTATCCAGCAGGCTCAGTTTCAAGAATGAACATGCTTTGGCCAGGAAGAAGCATCGAGCCTTTACGGCCTTGGCGATTAATTACGACAGCGTGGTCGGGTTCGATGCCGCGAATAGTTTCATGCCAAGCGATTCGACATTTTTGTCTGTGGTCAATGGTCTGCTCAATTACGCGCAACACGGCTTCACCTGCTTGGCGAACTTCGCCCTGATCTTCATGGTGAACTTCGAGTGTACCGAATGAGCGCTCAACAACTTGCGCGCCTAGGCGCACTTTAGTGCCTTTAAGTGCGGCGTCGGTTAATCTGTGTATGGCCATTCCGGGTGCAGTTTCAATCCAAAGCGAGGCATCTCCTGGAATGGGTAAAAATCCTTGTGAAGTCGTTCCGAGGTACTCAGCCAGTTGAGGCTGAAGCGAGTCGATAAAAATATAGGTTCTTAACTTAATCATTCGAGCCTCCCCCAATTCTTTTTGTGACACGTACGGATAACGCGATCGGAGCAGGGAGTCAAGCCGAAGTCCGCATCAGGGGCTGTTTTTCGGGCTTACAAAACACTAGACGCATCGCGTAAAAAAGATTTTTAAACCAGGGTCCCTAATCGAAATTCATTGCGAGATGGGTTAGATTGCTGAAATCTCAGATATAGATCAAAAAATGAATTCTACAAAAACAGTAAGATACTTCTTTGCGGCGTTTGGACTGGTGACTGTACTTGCTCACTCTTCATTAGGTTTAGAGCCCCCAGTGTTGCGCCTTTCTATGGAAACAGAACCCATGAGCATGGATTGGCATGCCCATCGCTCTGCCGTCGATCGATTTATCCTTTCATTTATGATGAGGGGATTACTTAGGTACGATACGAACTCAAAGCCCATCTGTGATTTATGCCGTAAATATTCTGTTTCGGAAGACAAAAAGGTTTATCGCTTTGAATTAAATACAGATGTCCCATGGTCTGACGGCGGTCGTTTAGACGCGAAGCAATTTGTAGATTCTTTTCGAAGGCTTTTGGACCCTGTAAACCGATTTAAAGCAGCAGAAGAGTTTAGAGTCATTCAAGGGGCGCTTCAGCCAGATAAAAAGTGGGATTTTAAAAAATTAGAAGTAAAAGCCGAAAACGCAGAAAGATTAGAAATTAAGTTAGCGCAGCCGCTAGCTTTTTTTCCAGATCTTTTGACGTCGGTCGCAGCTTTTCCGATACGCAAAGAATTGCTTAAGGATTCAACAGGCGTGCTCCATGTCAGAGAGGCGGTTCTCGGCCCTTATCAACTAGCGGAGTGGCAAAAGGGAAAGCGAATTGTAATCGAAGGCAACTCTAAATATTCGGCAGTAAGACCAGTTTACCGAGTTGAATTTTTGATTGGCGCGAGGCCCGTTCAGGTTGAAAAATTCAAGCAAGGGAAAATAGATATTTTGTCGAGTCCAACCACGGAAGATCTGTTCAACCTATCACCTCGCCAGATGCAGGTTAACTCGTATTGGGCGACTCGCTTTTTAACTTTCAATACGAAGCTGAAACCCAGTTCAGATCCCTCCTTTCGAAGATCTATTCTTTATGGTTTAGAGCGAGATGTCTTGCCGTCCTTTTTGAAAAATGGTGAGCGTCGAGCTACGGGTGCAATTCCACCGGGTTTAAGCGGCTATCGAGAGTTACCTCTTGTTACTATGGACCTTACACATGCTCAGGCAGAGCGACACCGTGCGGTGCCCTGGCCAAAAGTCGTAGAATTAAAGATTTTGACCCGCAATACAGCCACCGAGGTTCTGGTAGGGCAGTGGCTTTTGGAACAGCTCGAAAAAATTAAAATTCACGCGAAGCTGCAGATTAAGGATGACCGAAGCTATTTTAACGATTTGGAATCTGGAAAATTCGAAGCGGTACTAATGACAGCCGGGTTTAATATCGCAAATCCCACTGACTGGCTCCGAACGTTTACAACTCAGGCAGCATCAAATCGATTAGGCTGGGCGCATGTGGCTTATGACCGGCTGGTGGAGCAGATGGTCGTCGATACCCATGCGATCGATTTTGAAAAGCATTTGGATCAAGCTACCCAGCTTCTCGAAGTGCAAGAAGCAGTGGTAATTCCCCTGGGGTATCCCACCCTGCCTTTTTTGCTGGGGCCCCGTGTTCAGCGATTTATTGTGACGCCTTTTGGCGATCCTGATCTCGTAAATATTGAGTTGAAACGTTAATTTAGAGGCAGGCGCCTAGACAAAGGCCTATGTTTAGAATAATGATTACTAAAGTATTCAGGAGTAGCTCAGTGGTAGAGCAGCCGGCTGTTAACCGGCTGGTCGGGGGTTCGAATCCCTCCTCCTGAGCCATTTTACATTGACCCTCTGATTTCTTAAATGAAGTCAGGGGGTTTTTATTTTGCGGGAACGGGCTTCTGAGGAGGGCTGCCACTACCAGCTCGAACAATATCCGCAAGAGTGTATTCTTCGAGAGTTCTCATAAATGACCCGAGTGCGTGGTTTAAAACATAACGAAGTTTGCAGGTCAGAGAAATTTTGCATTTATTCGTAGCGGGATCAAAACACTCAACAAGAGTAAATCCAGGTTCCAAGGTCTTTACGACATCGCTTAATTTAAAAGTTGAAGGATTTTTGGCTAGGGCAATTCCGCCCCCTTTTCCTTTAGTCGTTTTGAGATAACCCAATTTACCCAGGTGATGGACTACTTTGGTCAGATGGTTTTTCGAAATGGCATGAAATTCGGCGATTTCACGAATTGTCGAGCGCCCACCCTTTTCAGCCAAAAACAGATCGGAAGCGCGTCGTGTAGG
>CAYJBA010000311.1:0-3756 GCA_964367865.1 uncultured Bacteriovoracaceae bacterium
TACTCAAGACCACCAATGTTTCCGGTTACGATCGGAACTTCAGCAGTAAGAGTAAGTTTTCCTAATTTTTTCCGCGTGAAAATATCCCAAGTATTGTAGTTCATCCCTACAGCCGTCGGATTGCCGCTGCTAGTTGACGGTCCCTGAAATACTTGCTGGCTGGCGCCGCCTAAACGGCGAATAAAATTAATGCCGATTTCAATGTCACTCTCATCAACATTTTCGTACCTGAGGGCAATTGAGTAATCACCCACACTTGCCGCATCTTCGCCGACTTTGTTTCCCATCGAATAACTTACGAAGCTTGGAATAAAAGTAAATGATCCAAACTTAGAAACGATTCGAATCGTATCGCCAGTCGACTGGTAGCGGTCCCAAAGTCCTTCGCCGCTATTCCATACTAATCCCAAACCCCACTGAAGCGGGGCTCGACCGATTTGTATGGTACCGAAATCACTTCCGAACTCCCCCCACAAGCGTTGGGCAGAGATCGAAGACCCACGTGAGTAAGTCGAAGCAAAATAACGTTGATCGAGAGGGTAGGAAGCCGCACTTCCAAACATTCCGTAAATTGGATCGCCCAACCACCACTCGGATTTAATCGCAATCACATCGTTGACGATGACTTTTGGCCGAAGTCTCATAAATAATGTTCTAATATTTGCGTCGGCGCGATTTCCCGGAGTGATGTAATAACCTCCAGCCGCTGTACGACTGGCATCCACAGTGGAACCCTGGTCAGAACTGTCCATCGTATAATTTTTTATGAGATGAACTTCAGAGCGAAACTGACCCGACCAATCGAGCTCCATGGCGCCTGCCATTTTCGCAACAAACACAGTCAGCACTATCAGTAGCAAAGTTGCCAGACTAAATACTGCTGCAGTTCCTCTAAATCCTTCGGTGTTATACTTGGTCATTTCCGCCTCTAATTTCCTTTCAGGGCATCATCACTTAAATCCGGTCGCCGGGTTGGCGCTTGATCAAACGATGAAGGTATGCCAGTTTTTATTGACCAGTCGCAGTTCAGTCAAGGAGATAAAATGTCTGAGGAATTTAACGGTGAGCGCCCCGCGTCATCGGACCGGCTTCATCGGTTAAAGATTTTTCTAAAATCCCGCCGCGGAAAAGGCCTAATCCTCATTTCGACCTTAATTTTTCTTCTGGGCTCTTCGATTTACACCTACATCTTGTATCAACAGCTTAAGACAGCTTTTACTTCGACCGAACAATATTCCCAGAATTTTCCAACCAGAATCTACAGCGATTTAACGCGGATCACCGCCCCCCAAAGTCGAACCTTTATTGAAGAACGCCTCAAAGCGTTGGGCTATCATGCAACAAAGGCGTCCGAGGATCGGCTGGTTTTCAACCTTCATCCGATTGACTACCCAAGTTATCTTGTTCCAGACGGCCATCCAACATTTGAGGCTGTCGAAAAGCCAATCGTCTTGCTCTTTGATCAGCCCGGTACGGAAAGCATGCTCCGGGCAATTGAGCTCAATGGAAAAGAGATTCCTGAGATCTACTTAGAACCAGAACTGGTGGCCACTTTGACTCGAGGGGCACGAGAAATCCGCGATTACGTCAAATGGAATGAAACGGATCCGAATCGAAAATTTCCCCCGCTACTCTGGCAGGCCATCATTTCAGTAGAAGACCATAAATTTAAGGAACACACCGGCCTTGATCCTCGCGGAATTTTGCGAGCGATCTGGGTCAATCTCAGAACAAGATCCTTTTCACAAGGTGGAAGCACGCTGACCCAGCAGCTCGTAAAGAATCTAATGGCCCGCAGAACTAAAAATTTGGCCCGTAAAGTAAATGAACTTTTTTTGGCGCTACTTTTAGAGGCAACATACTCGAAAGAGCAGATCTTAGAACGATATCTCAATGAAGTGTACCTCGGCCAAATTGGAAGCCTCGAAGTACATGGCGTTTCCGAAGGAGCTCGCCACTTTTTTGGAAAAAAACTGGGAGAACTCAACCTCGGTGAAATCGCTATGATGGCGGGGTTGATTCGAGGTCCAGGCTACTATTCACCTTACCGGTACCCGGATCGAGCTTACGATCGACAAAAAATCGTCCTAAAAAAGATGGTTGAAACTGGGCAAATTGCGCAAGAAGAAGCAGACTCTGCAGTCAAAGAAACGGTGAGGCTCGCGCCTCCTCAGACTACTTCGAATAAAGCGCCCTATTTTACAGATTTCGTTAAAGCCGAGCTCATTCGCCAACTTAAACTAAAAATGACCGAGCAAGAAGTTTCGATGGCGGGCTTTCGAGTCTATACAACGCTTGACTCAAGCGTTAATGCAATCGCTCAAGCGGCTGTTGCAAATGGATTAGCCGAATTAGAAACCCGTTTAAACGTCGTGGCTCCCGATCGGATCGCAGGCGCCCTAGCTTCAGTGGACCATACTAATGGATATATTCGAGCGCTAGTCGGTGGGCGAAGTTATTCTAAATCTACTTTTAATCGAATCTTAAATATGAAACGACAAGTGGGTTCGACCTTTAAACCTTTTGTGTATCTCACTGCATTTGCCAAGGGTGAAGACCCCAAGGGTATTTCATACGGACCGGGGTATCCAACTGAGGATGCGCCATGGACGCTGACTTTTGATAAAAACCGGCAAAAATGGACGCCCAAAAATTACGAAAAAGAACATTTGGGCTGGACCAATATGCGCCGAGCTCTATCTCACTCCATCAATACAGTTACTGCTCGCGTTGGTCAGGAAGTTGGAATTTCTAATATTATAAAAACTGCTCGGTCACTTGGGATTGAGTCGGACCTTCCTCCCGTACCATCCCTTTCATTGGGAGTTGCAGAACTTTCTCCGGTAGAATTACTTAGAGCCTACGCCGTTTTAGCCAATCACGGTGTCCAAGATGAACTCACCGTGATTCGAGCGATTCACAATTACGATGGCACTTTTTACGCCCGATTTATTTATCACCCTGAACAGGTATTCGAGCCCGGCGCTGTCGATTTAGTGACGGATATGCTGCAAAGCGTCTTTACTGAGGGCACCGCAGCACAAGCCCATGCCATGGGATTTGACCGCCCCGCCGCCGGAAAAACCGGAACCACGAGCCATCATCGAGACAGTTGGTTTGCGGGCTATACGCCGCAGCTTACAACAGTGGTCTGGGTAGGTATGGACCAGACACCGGCGCATTTAACAGAATCAGAAAACGATGACGCTACCGAAAATAAGCATAATAAAATTAAATTAACTGGAGCTGGCGCAGCGCTGCCCATTTGGGTAGCCTTTATGAAAAAAGCGCTTTCAGGGGAGCCGCCTTCGCCGTTTCCAGTTAGTCCTTATCTTTCAAATGTTCAAATCGATCAGCGCAGCGGCAAGTTAGCACCATTTGATTGTCCGGTGTCCCAAGTAGTGGTTGAAAAGTATGTTAAGGGCCACGAACCGAACACCCGCGGTTGCGAATCAAGTTGGCCTTCAACAATTTCTGAATCTGTGGGAGAATAGCCTTTATGCTAACAGCGACCAAAGAATCAAAAGGTACTGCCACGATTATTTATTTGGATGGCTCAATTGAAGAAACTCCACCCCTAGACCAAGTTTTTGGCCCAATTCAGACTAAAGAAATTCAGGTCAGCTGTAAAAAAGTCAACCGCCTAAATTCTGCAGGCGTTCGTAGTTGGATCAAATTTTTTGAAGGCCTTAGAAATAAAGGAACCCAATTTCGCTTTTTTGAATGCTCCCCTGAATTTCTTTAGAGATCGGAAGA
>CAYJBA010000312.1:0-3742 GCA_964367865.1 uncultured Bacteriovoracaceae bacterium
ATCTAAGGCACGCGAAGTTTACAGGGGGATTCGCTGAGGTTTTTATATGAGCTAAAAGATGGGGCCGCCAGCGAAAGCTTCGGTGTGCATGTCGCCCGTTTAGCGGGTTTACCTAGGCCGGTCATCCAGCGCGCCTGGGAAATTTTAGATCGCTTAGAGAAAGAAGGCGCAGAGTTGAGATCTGCTGATTTTACCGAAAGCACTCAGCTATCGCTCTTTGATGCACACGTGGCTCCCGCTCCTCTCTTAGAGTCAGAGCCACTCACTCCTCACCCAGTATTAGAAGAGCTAGAAAAAACGGATATCAATGAGATGACGCCGATGCAGGCTCTTCACTTGATCGCTCGACTTCAGGAAATCTCTCGCGAATCGCGCGCAGAGTCTTAGTCAGAGCGCTGCCCATCGGAACCTGAACCGATCTAGGATCTTCATAGTGCCCAACCTGGATTTTTACGCTCCCCTGCCAAATCTCGGTCTTACGAGAAATTTTATGGCGAGTCACCACGTGTTGAGTCTCAACTACTCCGATTTTTTTAAACCCACGCCCGGGTTTTTCAGTCACTAAATCCCAAAGCCCCGCGCGCCACTCGCCCTTGAGGCGAAGCTTGAGTGCCACGCGGCCTTCGCGGTCATAAACTGCGTAAAGTTTTTCGTAAATTTGAATCCACTTTTTCGGCTGCTTTTTCTCGGGAAATTTTTCTACAGCATCGCTTTTATAAGCCCCACAAGTTTGCACCAAGGGACAAACTTCACACTTGGGAGATTTTGGAGTGCAAACGAGAGCGCCGAGTTCCATCAACGCTTGATTTAAAATCCGGGGGCGTACGCCGATTCTTTTACCCTTTTTGACCCAGGCACGTGAGAAATTCCAAAGCGCCACTTTATACTGAGATTCGCCAGTGTGCCGCGATACGCATGCAAATCTCGACAAAACCCGCTCGACGTTTCCATCTAAAATTGCCTCGGGCTGATTGAGCGAAATCGAAAGCACGGCCCCAGCCGTATAAGGACCTACGCCAGGAAGCGCAAGCCACCCCTCACGAGTGTTCGGAAATCCCGAATGGCGGATCAGCTCCGCGGCACGCTTTAAGTTTCTAGCTCGCGCGTAATACCCTAACCCCTCCCAAAGCTTTAAAACTTCGCTCTCGGACGCTTGAGCCAATGACTCGACCGTTGGAAACGTACGAATAAATCGCTCAAAGTAAGGGACCACAGCTGCGACCTGCGTTTGCTGCAACATGATCTCAGAAATCCAAACGCGGTATAACGAGGGGTCTTCTCTCCAGGGCAGGACGCGCTGCCGCCTTTTAAACCAGGACGCTAGGGCACGAATAGAATCAGCTCGAAGAGGTGTCGAGATTTTGGCACTCTTGCTCATTCGACCTTTTTTCCATAAGCTATTGAAGTAGGGCAAGGGAGAAAATGCAAAAATTGAAATTCAGTTTTAGAAATTTAGCCTTAATCCTTTGCGGCTTCGCTTCTGCTTTGACTCCCGGGCCCGCCTCAGCCTCTACCGAGCGGTTTCGCGTGGTCATCGATCCGGGGCATGGGGGCACGGATTTAGGGACCGTATTTCAATATGCCCCAAAAGGTCGACTGACCGAAAAAACGGTTACGCTTAATCTTTCTAAAGACGTCGCCCACGAACTCAGAAAAAAAGGGTACTCCGTTATTCTGACCCGAGAAAAAGACCAAGAAGTTCCACTCGGATTTCGAACTCAACTTGCCAATAAATTAGGCGCGGATATTTTCCTCTCGATTCATATGAACTCGGGATCAGAGTCAGGTCCTTCTAGCGTTTTTCAGAGAGCCGAGGGTATTGAAACCTACATCCTTAATAACACCTCGGACGCGACCTCGCGAAGGCTTGCTCAACTTGAAAACACAGTTTTAATGCCTGACGCAGATCGCGACACCCAGCAAACGGACGTCGCTTTGATATTAAAAGATTTGAGACTAGACGCGAATTTGGCCGAGAGCAAACGATTAGCCTGCGCCGTTCAGGGCTCGCTGATTGAGGCGACTCGAGGCAGGCGAGCAACCCCGACAGCTATCGCTCATACCAAACGCGACCGCGGAGTTAAACAAGCGTTGTTTCATGTTCTCCTCGGCGCTGATATGCCCAGCATCTTAGTCGAAGCCGGTTTTTTGAGCAATCCACGAGATCGAATCTGGGTCTCGTCACAAGCTGGCAGACGGTCGCTCGCGCGCGCAATTGCAAGCGCGGTTGATCAATACAAGAATCTAAAAAATTCTCCAAGAGCTTGGACTTCGATCGACAGGTGTAAAGTTAATTGACAGAGAGAGTGGTCCCAAAGTGCCCTCCCCTCGCCAAATTTTCCTTTAATTTCAAATATATAAAATATGTGTCGATTTTGACGCGCCTGGCACTCAAGTTGCTTTAGTATGCCCTGAGTTGTTCGGTGACGGACCGAATTCAGTAGAAGTAGTGTGAGCCGTCACCATTTGTTGTTGTTGTTTTTGCTGGAGGTCTTATGAAGGTGTTTTCTATTTCGCGAATTGCCATTGCCTTGGCAGTCGCAACTGCCGTTACCATTTCAGGTTGCGGTACAAATAATGGTGCCCCACTTCCTGGGGGTTACGGTTCTCCTGGAATGCCAGGATATCCTGGCTATGGCGGCGGTGGCTGTCTTCCCGTAAACATGCCGATCGGTTTTACCGCTTCGGGTGTTCAAATGAGTTCAATTTATTGGAATGCTGGAATGGTTCCAGGCTACGCCCCTTCGGGTACTGTAGTCATTGGCGGCGGTGCCGTGACCCAGCCTCCAGTTTACGGCGGAGTTGGACAACTTCAAGGTGCTGGAATTTCTGGATCAGTGACGATCTCCGTAAATTCCGGACAATACGGTCAACCTCAGCCTTACCCTGGTCAGCCTTATCCGCAGACCTATCCTTACGGCGGCGGTATGACAACGATGACCGGAACGGTTTCAATTAGTCAAATCGAGCAGCAGTCCATTATGTATGAAGCTCAATCTGGAGCCTACGGCGGTTACAATCCTTACGGAACTGGATATCCTACGACTGGATACCCCACGACTCAGCCTTATCCTGGAACTTATCCTGGATCGGTGCCCATGCCAGGCATGCCCCAGAGCGGTATGGTCTGCGTCAGTAATATCGCAATCGGTAACGCTCACGTTTATGGCTCCGGACTTCCGAATCTAGCGGCTGATGTTTACTTATATATGAACAATACTCAGCACGGACACGTGCTGCACTTCTACTAAGATCGTTAGTAGATTTACAAAGTGACCTCCCGAAGCGGATCGGGAAATGCTGAGCTGAAGCGAAGAGCAAATGTTGGGGCCAGTAGAGTTGTGTAAAGACTTGCCCGAGTCAAAAAGAGTTGAAGCGAAAGCGAGATCCGTAAACTTGTGATCGGAGGCACGATCGCAAGTCGACTAAAAGGGACCAGTGCGTAATAGCATTGGTCCCTTTTTTCATTTTTTTTGCTAAACTCTGGGAGAATGCAAGAACCCGATAAAACTCCTTTACCGCTTCAATCGGAGATCGATGATTTTTTAGAGTCGCGCCGAGTAGATCGAGGGTCGGCCGACAAAACCGTCGAAGCCTATCGGCGAGATCTTTTGCAGTTTGCGGCGTGGCTCAAACCTGCACGTAGGCTAGGCGAGATCGAAGCGCCGGATCTCGAGGCATTTCTCACGCAGCTGCACCGAAACGGCCAAAAGGCCGCATCTATCGCCCGCAAGATCAGTGC
>CAYJBA010000313.1:0-3739 GCA_964367865.1 uncultured Bacteriovoracaceae bacterium
GAACCGTAATGTACAAAAAGGTGCCCATTGGCAAAAAAGAGCCCAACGTCATTGCAGACTCGACTCCTGACTTGACTGGTGCCAGTGGCCGGCTGGCGCGGCTTGTGCTTCTTTTTTGAAGCGAAGCTTATCTCGGAGCTTACTTAAATAGCTGACCTGGAGCGCCGGGACTATAAAAAGAGTTAGCGCCATTGAAAACCAAAGGCCACCACTCACGGCGATACCGAGCGGCTGTAAAATTTTTCCGCCTTCTCCGTATCCCAGAGCAACGGGCAGCATCCCTAATATCGTGGTTAATGATGTGATAAGGATAGGCCGCAGTCTTTTTTGCCCAGCCTCGATCGCAGCTTGCATAGGCGGAAGCCCGCCGTCTACGAGCCGTTTTAGAAAGTCCACTAAGATAATACTATTGGCAACAGCAATCCCGTTTAAAAGAATGACACCTAAAGCGGCGTTGAGCGAAAGGGTACTCTGGAATATAAAAAGTGAGAGCAGCACTCCAATAAAGCCAAGGGGAATGGCTATCAAGACTAAAAAAGCATTTACTATGCTTCCAAACTGGATCACTAATGTCAAGAAAACCAAGCCGATAGAAAGAGCAATAGCCACTCCCAACTGTCTGAGGGCCTCATGAATTTCGATCTCGGCGTCCTCGAACAATATGGTGGGAATAGTTTCAGAGGGCTTATCAAAGCCTTTTTCTTTTTTCCATGCTTCAATCAGTTCATGGGCCCGAGCTACTGAGGGCGCAGCGCTTTGATGGTCTGATTCATTCTTTCGCCCATAAACTAAAAATAGAGGTTTTTCATCAATCCGAAAAACAGAAGGGGGGACCCTTTCTAAAGAGACTGTCGCTAGAGCCTTGAGGGGCAGGATTTTTCCACCGACGCCCAGGGGAATGGAGGCAATATCCTCAGGGCTAGAGAGAGTTCCCTCGGGGTAGCGCATGTAGATGCCGGTGGACTGAGATTCGATCGTCAACTCGCCCAAGCGACGTCCGTCTGAGGCCACACGAACGAGGTCGGCGAGGTCAGCAGGGGTGAGCGACGCTCCTAGGACTCTAGATTGACTCCAGAGTTGAGAATGAGCACGTAACACGATTGTGTCTTCATGGCTGATATTAGGTTCTGAGATAATACGGGGAAAAACCTGATTTTCCTGAAGCAATGTACTGATTTCTTCACTCGCAGCGGCCTGTCTTTCAAGGGAGCCCCCGCGAATAACAATTTTCAATTGGGGGGGGTCAGGGATCCTAAGTTCCGCGGGATTCCAAGGGCCAACCCAAAATTTAAATAAGGGCGTATTTGTGAACGTGTTTTCAAGCTCTTTCCAGACGCTAGCCATATCGCGCTTATTTTTAAGGCGAGCCATGATCGTCGCACCATTAGGACTGTAAACCTGCGTAAAGGTATATTGAATCCGAGTTCCAAACTGAGCTAAGAGTTTAGCTTCGATTTCCTCGATCTGGTTTTCCATCTGACGTAAGACGCTATTACCGCTGGTGTTAGCGGATAGGACCATCCAGTCGGTATCAGGTTTTCCAAGGATTTCCTTTGGAAGTCTTGGCAAGACGAAGGTGCACAGACCCGCCAGAAGTGCCGCCAGGCTCAGGTAAACACTCCATTGTAATTTGGGCGTTTTGATAAATGCACCCAAAGCCCCAGCATAGCCGCGTTCGAGTTTACGAATCCATTTTTCAATGGGGGAGTGCACCTCTACAGTTTTACCCTTTGCACTGGACATGATTTGAAGGCGAACTGTAGGCACTAAAATCAACGCCACAAATGCAGAAAAGCTATGAGAAAATACGACAGTCTTTGCTAGATCTCCCAAAACCGCGTAACTCAGATCCGACGTAAATGCCAGTGGAAGAAACACGACGACGGACGAAAGGGTAGACGCGATCACAGCGAATTGAACTTCTTTTACCGCCCCAATAATAATACTCAGGCGTTCAGTAAAGGAGCGGGCCGCGGGCGAGCTTTCAAAGTGCCTAAAAATATTTTCCATGACCACAACCGAGGCGTCGACATTCATGCCAGCGGAGAGGGCTAGTCCACCCAGCGAAATCAGATTTAAGTTCATTCCTGAAAGGCGCATCAGGATAAAAGCCAAGACCATGCTGATTGGGATTTCAATCGCTGCTGTAATCGTGTTTCGAAAACTGCCGATAAAAAGAAATAAGATGAGCACTGCAAGTAGGGCGCCTATGGCCACTTCGTGAAATACGTTATGAACGGCACCCCGGATAAAAGCTGATGGATCCACTAAAACTTTGTACTGCACATCGGGAGGAAAGCTGGGCTCAACTTCATGAACAATATCCAAGATGTCCTCAGCCATTTTCTTGATATTCCCACCTGGCTTGGGCTCAGAAAATAAAATGAGACTGGACTGTCCGCTTGTTTTAAAACTGCGGCTCTGACCACTTTGGATTCCAAAATCAATGTGAGCAATATCGCTCAGATGAACCGTTTGTCCATTGGGAGTCTGGATTAAGACCTGGGAGAGGTCCTCAAGCTTCTGGACTACGCGAGGCATTTGGACAGAGATTTTTTGAGTACCGACGGTAATGGTTCCGCCCGAATTGCCGCCCAGGGCAGTGGTCACGGTGCGGCCGACGTCTCTCGGCAGTAATCCTAGCGAAGCCATTTTATCTTGAATCAGTTCAATGCGAATTTCTTTACTCGTCGGGTTATAGAGGCCCGTCTCGCTAGCGTCCTGAACCTTAGTCAGGCGTGATGAAAGAATGGGTTCGAGAACTTTATAAAGCTCGTCTAAGGAACGCTGGGAACTATAAAAGCTAATTGCCAAAAAGCCCGAGTTCTGGCCCCGCGTCCAAACGTCTGCACTATCACGGATCTCAACTGGCATCCGAGCCGCAAAGGATTGAACGACGGATTCGACTTCGCGTAGGGCGGCCTTGGCAACGACTCCCCACTTAAACTCCAAAGTGTAAGTGACATCGGTGCGCTCGTAGTTAGCTTCGAGCTTTTCGACTTCGATATTTCCGGCAGAAATGGCGCGAAATCGCGACTCAAGCCCTGTTCCGAATGTGGTTAAAAATTCTTGACTGGTCAATGGACCATACGAAAACCTAACTCCGATGCGGGGCTTGGAGCTATTTGGAAAAAGCGAGACAGGCAGCTGCGTTCCGCTATAAATACCAAAAAGCGCAAGGATGCCGAGGCAAAGATAAACGCGAAGTGGAGACGCATAAAGACTCTTCATGGCTTAGCGGTTTCTACAACTACAGTCTCGCCGTCGGCAATGTAGCGGCTCGTGCGCTCGATGAGTTTTGCCGATTCGGATAGGCCAGAAACAATTTCAACTTGGTCGCCTTGTTTACGACCTAATTTGACCGCAACTTGTTTGGATTGTCCATTTTCTAAAAGGCGGACAAAAGTATCCGAACCTTTATAGATAATCGCATTTTCAGTGATCGAAACGCCCTTGCGCAAATTAGTCTTAAATCGAATTTGTCCTAGAAGCCCCGGGTAAAGTGCGACCTGATTTCCTGGCACAACTTCGATTTCGCAGGATGCAGTGCCGGTTGAGGGATCCACAAAAGGGCTGATGCCACGAACCCGAACTGAAATGACGTCGGCTTTGCCCGAAATTCGAAAATCTCCCAATAAGTTAGCCGTAATTCCTGAAAGATCGAGCGCAGGAATTTCTACCATGATCTGTAGTTGATTGGGGTCGGTGACAGCGGCAAGCTTTTGTCCTTTGACTACTT
>CAYJBA010000314.1:0-3739 GCA_964367865.1 uncultured Bacteriovoracaceae bacterium
CAAAAGCCGGTCGCATACGAAATATCCAAAAGAGGTTGTACCAAATAAATCAGGCCGAGTTCTTTGGCGGTCGGTTTTACCGCTCGAATATGCCGCCAAAATAGCGGGGTTTTAAGCAGTAGCGTCCAAAAAATCACGAGCAGCAGTTTTGAAAAAAACTCACCGCGAGCCATACCCACAAGAGCCTCAAGATAAACCAGAACCGAAACGAGTTGCGCGATTCGTAGTACCGTTCGCCCCTGTCGATTGTCACCAGCCTGATCCCCAAAGATTCCGGCTTTCGTGCTTTCTGATTTAAGCAAAATATAAGGATGTGCCCGACCAAAAAGCCGCTGGTGCTGAACGAGTTTCCAGATTGAGTCCTGAGAGCTTGAAACAGAAATCCGATAGTTGAGTTTGGGAGCCTGGCAAACTTCGAAACCTTTTTCGCGAAGGCGAGCAGCCAGGATCTGATCCTCTCCTGCAAGTCTGAGTTTCGTATCGTAAAATCCAACTGCTTTAAGCGCTTCGATTCTAAAGGCGTCGCAGCGGCCTTCAGCAAATCCGATAGAAATGAGATCCCGATCCGTTTCGGGCGGAAAGATGTCCATGAGGTTGGTGATGAGGTTTAGTTTTTCCGCAAAGGGGAGCTCACGTGCGGCCTCACCCACAGGGATTGTTTGTTGGCCAGTGATGGCGCCCGCTTTTGGATTTTTATCCAGAAGCTCGGCCATTTTCGCGACATAATCTTCTCGTCCAAAAAAACAATCACAATGGCAGGTCAACGCGTAGGGGGTGGTGACCATTCCAAATGCTTTATTGAGATTTTTTGAAAGTCCCAGGTTGGTCGAGTTGACCTCTACTTTGTAATGGGAGGGGTTACCGATTTTAGCGAGGCATTTTGTAAGGTTTTGTACCGTGTTATCCGGAGAGCAATCGTCGATAAATAAAACATCCAACCAATCGGCCTGGTTCGTGGCTATTGGATGTTTTTGTGCACGCACCGCTTCGAGAAGCTGGGCGACCTGCCTCTCCGCATGGTAGAGTACGAAAATGACCGTAATTTTCTTCATTCGGAAAAAAGATAGATGAGTCGGCCTGCGCTTGCAAGAACTCAACGCAAAGCCGTGATTTTTGGTGCTTCGGGCCAGTTAGGGACGGCAGTCTTTGAAAAGTTAAGAACCGGGGGGAGTTACTCGAAAATCCTTAGGCCCGAGTGGAAGGAGATCAGCCCGGCTTTAGGGACCGGTTCTGAGAAACTCATTTCTGCCGTTTTTTTGAGGGAGACCGGGGCTTTTGATGTGGTGGTGGCGTCTGGGCTAACGGATCCGAAGGCTGGGTCGGACGACTTATTGAGGTCAAATTTTGAGTTTCCGAAACAGCTGATAGAAGCCGTATTGGCTGACACCAAATATAAGGGGACTCGCATTCTGACCCTGGGATCTATCCATGAAACGATTGCCGAATTGGCTGCGAAAAATGCGTATTTGGCAAGCAAAGCTCAGCTCGCCGATTGGATTTCAAACTTCAGCGCCGAAGCTCCGGGTCGAGTCTTGCATTTGAGATTACACACGCTTTATGGCGGAAAGCCTAATCCTAAAATGTTTCTCGGACAGATGATCGAAGCTTTAAGGGCTCATAGTGAGTTTAAGATGTCTTCGGGGGATCAGCTCAGAGAGTACATGCATGTTGAGGATTTTGCCCTGGCTATAGTGGCCATTTTTTCGCAGGAATGGAACTTTGGACCGGTGCTTGAGCTCAGTTCGGGCGAAGCGGTGCGGCTTTGCGATTTGGCGGGGGCGGTCTTTGAAGCGGTAGGTGTTCCTGAGTTGCTTAAGATTGGTGCGCTAACGGCCGTTGGGGGAGAAAATCGGGATCGGAAGTTTAAGAGAACGGACGTCAGATTTTTGCCAAAAACAAGGCCCCCGGTTGGGAACATTATTCAGTGGGTGAGGGGAGAGGTGGTGGATTAGAAAAAATTTTGGTGATAAATTGAGATTGTTGAAAGGGAATAGTAAATGAATAAAAGTATTATTCTGTCTTTTATTTTTTTAGGAATTTTTGGCTGTTCAACTTCAAATAAGGGTACCTCATTTGAATCGCCAGAGGTTTTAATTTCTCTCTGGTCATGAGTATTCGGACGAAGCGGATTACAGTGATTCGACCTTAGGAGTTTCGTTTCGAGGCAGCAGGACGAGCGAAGCCGTTTTAAGCATAGATTTTGGAATTCCTAAGTCGAGAATTATTGCCGACGATAGTATTAATTAACCGCCCCTAAAAAAACTTCGGAAACTCTTTCCCCACCGTTGACTCCGAAATAATCACGCGTGGTCGAAATTTAGAATCGTCAAAAACGCGGCTGAGGTATTCGCCCAAAATCCCTAAAAAAATAAACGTAATCGAATTCATCATGAGCGTGATCACTACGAGCGTCGTAAAGCCAGGAACCGGCCGTCCGTCCCGAACTGATCCTGCAATATAATAAATAGCGAGAAGTGAACTCAATCCGAAAATCATGCCGCCTAAAATGCCAATGAGCCTGAGCGGAGTTTTAGAAAAAGCGGTGAGGGCGTCGATGGCTAAAACGACGTAATTCCAAAATCTAAATTTGCTTTGGCCGGAGAGTCTGGGTTGGCGATGATAAACGACGCCCACCTGTTTAAAGCCCAGATAAGAAACCAACCCGCGCAGATATAAATTTCTTTCGGGGAGGCTCTTAAGCACGTCAACGACTTTTCGGTCAAGTAATCTAAAATCCCCTGAATCAGCCGGAATTCTCATATCGCTGATCGCGTTTAAAATTCGGTAAAAAAGAAAAAAGAAAATTTTCATGAACCAAGGAGCATGGCGCTTGGCTCGAACGCCGTAGACGACTTCGAAGCCCTCTTTCCATTTTTTTACAAACTCAGCAATTACGGTGGGTGGATCCTCAAGGTCAGCATCCATCTCGACGACCGCGTCACCCGTTGCAAGCGAAAGACCTGCAAAAATGGAGTTCTGGTAACCGAAATTTCGCGAAAAACGGTAACCCCTCACATGAGGCTTAGATTGAGCGATTTTTTGAATTACATTCCAAGTGTCGTCGGTTGAGGCGTTGTCCGTAATAATGATTTCGGACGAGCAGTCTTTGAGGGCACTGCGAAAGAGTTCGTCCACCGCATCCACCGCTGCCGGTATATTTTTCGCTTCGTTGTAAGCCGGGATGCAGATCGATATTTTCGGCATTTAATGAATCTATTCGAAGTTCGAGGCGGGGGCAAGAAGGGCCGCAAATTTGGGAGTTTTCATTCCGGGCTTACGAAAAGCAAAAGTGAAGCTGCGCCCTGGGTAGTGGTAAGTGAAGCTGTGTTGCATAGTGTTAGCGATTCTCCAGCCGTCGTATTCAGCAAATATTTTTGCCCGATACCGACACAAAATCCATTGTCATTCCCAGCTCTTTTCACTAATGTCAGGGTCAATGACCAGCTCGCAAAAGGCCCAGAATTCCCAAATTAAAACAGTGATTTTATGTGGCGGAATGGGAACGCGTCTTTCTGAAGAAACCACGCTCAGGCCCAAGCCTATGGTTTCCATTGGTGCGCATCCAATCCTATGGCACATCATGAGTCTTTACGGTCATCAGGGGTTTAACAACTTCGTTCTGGCTTTGGGCTACAAGGCCGATACAATCAAGGAGTATTTTCTCAATTACCACGCGCTGAGCACGGACTTTCAGGTGGATCTCTCCAATGGAAAGCTGATAGATCGGAAGAGCGTCGTG
>CAYJBA010000315.1:0-3738 GCA_964367865.1 uncultured Bacteriovoracaceae bacterium
TGGGCGGGGGTAGATCCATCGATTTTTAAAGCAATTACTTATGCGAATAACTCACGCGCGTGTAAGCCCGATAAAATATTTTACGAAGATATTTTGAAACAGAACGGGTTAGAGGCCGAAAAGTGTTTATTGATTGGCGACGAACTTAAAATGGATCTTCCTGCAACGGTTTGCGGGATTAGAGTTTTTATTGTTGGAAAATATTCTGAGATTAAGGCGCTTCAGTTCAAGGGCGCAAATGCTCCGGCGTGGCGGGGGACATACAAGATGCTCAGGTCAATCTTGGAGACTCAGTAGATTACGGTGCAGAGTAGCGGAATCCGTATCTGAATCCGTTTGGTTTTTTAAACCAGTTTTAGGTGTTTTAGCTGAAGTCTTTCGACTGAGTACGTAGAGGATGGCGCTGAGTTGATCAGCCAATTGATTGATTCCAGGGTCTTCAATTTGCTCCATTTCAAGTATTGCGCGGCACTCTCGCAGACTTCCGAAAGCAATGCTGTAAAATCGCCTCTGATCTTCAAATGTTCTCTTTCCAGATCCTTCGGCCAGATTTAGGACTACCGAGGAGCTAGCACGAAGAAGTTGGTCCTGGAGAAACCGTGGAACTCTCAATGGTTTACATTCTTGGTAGAATTGTTTTGCTAATTGATAGGCATCAAAATTTTTAAGCATTTACGGATAGGTAGCAATTTTCAGTCCGCCATAGCTTGTAGCTAAGTGGAAAGCCGCTAACTGTAAACTAAACAGATACAGATACAGATTCCGCTTCTGCTTCGCTGTGACTGATTTGTTTCTATCTACATTTGAACTACGTCTGCCTCTAAGAGCCAATGTCGAAATCAATATTGAGTTGATCCAGCCGCTCCTTAATCTGTTTTTCAAGCCCGCTTTCTTTAGGGTGATAAAATCGAGTGCCAATAAGGTCCCGCGGCATGTGACTTTGTTTGGCGCGTGAATCTTTTTCTGAATGTGCGTATTTATATCCCGTTCCGTAACCTTCGTTTTTCATGAGCCCAGTTACGGCATTGCGTAGATGAAACGGCACAGGGAGCCCGCCTGTTTTTCTGACTTCGGCGATCGCAGCATTGATTGCCTCATAACTTGCATTGCTCTTTGGGGCCGAGGCCAAATAGGTAACGGCCTGAGCCAGGTTAATCCGAGCTTCGGGCATCCCAATAAAATCAACTGCCTCTTTTACCGCAATAGCGACTTGAAGCGCGCGTGGATCAGCGTTTCCAATGTCTTCTGAAGCTAAAATGACGAGTCTTCTAGCTATAAATAACGGATCTTCGCCGCCTTCGAGCATTCGGGCCAGATAATACAAACCAGCATGGGGATCGCTGTCTCGTATGCTTTTGATAAATGCCGAAACGACATTGTGATGCTCTTCGCCTGATTTATCGTAGGGAATAGGCTGTTTTCCAATTGCACTTTCTAACGCCTCTTGAACTTCAGGCAGCGAAAGTGCAGAGCCCACCGAATTTCCGACATAAAGAGCGATGCTCTCCAGTGCTGTTAACGCGCGACGTGCGTCACCCTCAGAGGACGAGGCGATCCAATTCAATGCTTCGTCCGTGACAGAAAAAAATCCACCCAATCCGCGGTTAGAATCCGAAACAGCTCGACGTAACAACGTTGTAAGGGCTTCGTTTGGAATTCGCTCTAGGCGAATAACTCGGCACCTCGATAAGAGAGCGCGATTGAGTTCAAAAGAGGGATTTTCGGTTGTTGCGCCTACCAGAGTAAGGGTTCCATCCTCAACAGAGGGTAAGAGAGCGTCTTGTTGGGATTTATTAAAGCGGTGAATCTCATCCACAAATAAAATCGTCTTTCGCTGTCCCATTTTGTAATGCTGGCGAGCCTCTTCGATTGCTTCTTTGATATCTTTTACGCCCGAATGGACAGCGCTCAGTGAAACAAAATGCGACTGAGTTTGCGCAGCCATGATCTGAGCAAGCGTGGTTTTTCCACAACCCGGGGGGCCCCAAAGGATGAGTGAGGGAACACGGTCAGAAACCACCCATTGCCTAAGTGGTTTTCCTGCTCCTAAAACTTTTTCTTGCCCTATAAACTCATCGAGCGAACGGGGGCGCATCCGATGGGCTAGGGGTCCAGAAATCGGTGCTCCAGTCTCTGAATTTTTTTGGGCGAAATCAAATAGATCCGGTGACAAGGGCCCCTCCTTTGCTTAAACTGGTACTATCAAATCATGGCGAGAGAGCTTAAGAAAAAACTTCGAAAGATTGGATTTGTTATTAAACACCATCAGCCCGAGGCGACGGCGATGGCGGCGAGTCTTGCTCATTTTGCGCTTTCATGTGGTTACGAGGTTGTTTTCGCTGAAGAAAGCGCCAACGCGGCGCATAGTGTGATTCAGATGGGGCCGCCTCAAAAGCGCCGCGGCGTTGCAAGAGTTGAAGCTACCAAACTCCCCAAAATGGTTCATACCGTTGCAAAGCCAAAGTTGGTTGATTTGACGGACCTAATCATTGTGCTAGGTGGTGATGGAACTTATCTCAGCATTGCACGCCTTATGCGGGGGCGCAGCGTCCCGGTCATGGGTATTAATATGGGTCAGCTGGGTTTTCTTACAGAGATCAAACGAAGCGAGGCCGTCGAAGTCCTCAGTAAAATAATGGCTGGAAAGGCGCCGATCATTAGCGAGCGCGCGCTTTTAGAAGTAACACTAGAACGTAAAAAGAAAGTCATTTTTCGAGGCCCTGTCGTAAACGATGCAGTCGTTTCAAAAGGAGCGAGTGCACGAATTATCGGAATGCAAGTCGCTGTGAACGGAAAGTGGGTTCATGATATTCGGGCCGACGGAATCATTATCTCTACACCTACTGGATCTACCGCCTATTCTTTGGCCGCAGGTGGTCCAATCGTGGAGCCTAAATTAGATGCGCTAATTTTAACCCCAATCTGTCCACATGCATTGACTCAAAGGCCGCTGGTATTGTCCGATACTTCGATTATTCAGATTTGCTTGAATGACCGACCTGGCCATGTACTTCTGACCTTAGATGGTCAAGATGCGGTAGATATGAAAGAAGGAGATATTGTAACGGTGCGGCGTTTCAAAAAGCACTCTTTGCAGCTCGTCGCATCGCCCACCCGAGATTATTTTAGTTTGTTGCGCGAAAAACTAAAATTCGGTATCCGCGACTAAGGGCCTCTTGTTTTAATAAGGAGATCAGTCCGTGCTTGAAACTCTAAATATCCGAAATATTGCAATCATTGATTTAGCCGAGATCCAGTTTAAGGGGGGTCTCAACATCATTTCGGGTGAAACTGGTACCGGAAAATCCATCGTCATCGAAGCGATATCCCTGTTGCTGGGAGGTCGTGCAAGCGCGGATCTGATTCGCTCAGGAGTCGAGGAGGCAAGCGTTGAAGGCCTATTTGATATTTCTAAAATTGATTGGATAAAGCCACGCCTCGAAAAGCACGGATTTGAAGTTGCTGACGGCTCACTTCTTATTAAGCGATTGGTAAGTCGATCCGGAAAACATCGGATTTTCGTCAATGGCCAGCTCGCAACTCTTTCTATTTTGCAGGAGCTCTGTGACGGATTAATTGATCTTTGCGGACAGCACGAACATCAGTCACTTCTCAAAGCATCTGTTCAGATGGAACTTTTAGACCGTTACGGCGGTCTTGAAAAGCAGGCCGCTCAGGTCGCGGATATTTTTAAAAACTGGCATGCGCTGATCACTCAAAAAGAAGAAATGGAAAAAG
>CAYJBA010000316.1:0-3697 GCA_964367865.1 uncultured Bacteriovoracaceae bacterium
CCTTTGATAAAACGGCAATGCTGCTTGGATTTCCTTATCCAGGGGGAAGCTGGATCGATCGTTCGTCCAAAGGAGGGAACCCAGACGCATTTCCGTTTCCAAGAGCGCTTCCTCAAAAAGCGACACTGGATTTCTCCTTCAGTGGATTAAAAACAGCCGTCTCTCTCACCGTTGAGAAACTTAAAAAGGAAGGTCAAATCGATTCGCATCTCGCAGATCTTTGTGCTTCGATTCAAGAAGCAATTGTTGGCGCGCTCATTTCTAAAATGGGTTTAGCCATTCGTGAGCACCATTGCCGATCACTAGCTATTGTGGGCGGAGTTGCTGCCAACTCGCGCCTAAGGTCTAAGATCGAGGAGGAATGGCAAAAATGGGGCCTTGAAACTGCGCCGCTTTTTCCCCCCCTGAGTTATTGTACAGACAATGCCGCCATGATTGCGGCGGCAGGAGCCTTTCGTTTTAGACAGGGGCATTTTCTAAGGGGCCGTGCGCTTCAAACTCTCAACGCTATTGCCAATCCGGAGATTTAACCTTGGCGACTCACGGAAAACGCCGAGCTTACGGCCAACACTTTCTTAAGGACCAGAGACTTTCAGCCAGCATCGCAGAATATGCTTTGCAACAAGCCATTCAAACTTCATCCCAACAGATTTTAGAAATTGGTCCCGGCCGAGGTGCTTTAACCGAACCCCTTTTGTCGCAACTCAAAATCTCTAAAACCTCGCCCTCTCTCCTTCTTGTCGAAAAAGATGTAAAGCTTGCTTCGGAGTGGGCAAGACGTCCCCAAGACAGCTCGTTTGCAATCCAATGCGCAGATTTTTTGGAATTAGATGAAACCGTGTGGCTCAAGAAAAGACCGCTGACCGTATTATCCAATCTCCCTTATTCGGCAGGTACAGCGATCTTGCTTAAGCTTGCTGCTCATTGGGCCGAAATTCCCGTCATGGTTCTGATGTTTCAGGCCGAGGTGGCCCAGCGGCTTAGGGCGGAACCTGAAACCAAGGCATGGGGAAGTCTCTCGATTTGGATTCAAAACAGGTGGGATGTAGAAAAGCTATATACGGTAAAACCAGGAGCCTTTGCACCGCCGCCTGAGGTAGAATCAGAAGTCGTCTGTCTAACTCGTCGAATGACGCCTCGAATCGAAATTCCTGCGACTCCCGAGAGTGAAAAACTTTGGGAGTCTCTCTTAAAAGCATGTTTCGCCCATCGGCGAAAGATGCTCCGGGCGGGCCTAAAAGGCCATTCTGTCTTTCAAAACGCCTTGGAGGTCTCACAGGTCAGTGGTACAAAGCGGGCTGAAGCATTGACATGGGACGAATGGTCGAAACTTTGGCGCGCAGTGCTAAATTTTCGCTCCTAAGTAGCTGTGAAACTCTCGAGGAAAAAATGGCAACAATTCGAATCCTGCCCGCACTCTATATGCTCCTTAACCTTATTAACCTTAGCTTGCTCGGAGTGATTCCTTCTACCTCCTATGCAAACGTAGGCGATATGTTTGGTTTTGGCGCAAGAACGGCCTCACTCGCAGGAGCGGATGTCGCTGGCGGGTTTGATGGATACGCGGCCTACTCCAACCCTGCGTCCCTCGCTAGACCTCAAGTCAAACGGCTGGTTCTCAGTTACGGGATTCAGTACGCGCAACCCGTTTTTATGGACATTAGCGGAGTACTGGTTCAAAATAATTTTAATTCGGATGCCGACACTTATGGAAATGTAGACACTTCTTATAAATCCACTTTCGGCCAATCCGTAGGTCTCTCGTATCGATTATTTCCTGAATTTCACGATTTTACTTTTGGCGTCGTTACTTTTCTTCCGCTGATTCAAACGGCCTATATGGATAGCGGTGAGACTTACGTTCCAGAATATTTACTTTATCGCTCTCGATCACAAAGGCCGCAATTTGAATTCGGGTTTGGATCTTCAGTAGGAAATGGGTTTCACGTGGGCTTAGGCCTTCATATGGCTTTTTCACTCACGAGCAATGCCACGGTTTTTCTACAGGCAAATCCCGCCCGCGCCTCTTCGATGCGGTTTACCTCGACGCTCAAACCCAAACTATCTCCCTATATTGGATTTCTATTTATAGAACCCACCGAAGAGCAGAAGTATTCGGCAGGAATTGTGGTACGCGCCCCCGTGAGCTCCCCCAATGCTATGGTACTCAATTCTGGTGCGCGCGTTCTCGGAAACTTTGCCGCGCTCGACTTTAACTTTAAGGCAAATTCTGCGCTCTATTACGATCCGGGGACTATCGAATTGGGAGGGGTAATTAAGACGGGTCCACGCGAGAGGACCCTCGTTCAGCTCGACTATCAGTTCTGGCATCTTTTTCAATCGCCAGCGTTAATCATCGAAAATCCTTCTGTCACACAATGTACGGACCCGATATCCAGCCAATGTAATCCCCCAGGGATCACGATCTCGCCCACCCTTTCTCCCACTCTTAATTTACGCAATATTTTGATTCCTAGAATTGCCGAAGAGCTGACATTTGAAAAGTTGGTGCTCCGATTCGGTTATGCCTATCGACCGAGCATATTTTCAGGCCCCCCCACTGAAGTAGGCAACATGCTGGACCCGTCTAAGCATATCCTTAATGCTGGGGTCGGCTTTCAATTTAAAAAGTTTTTGGACTATGACGTCCCTTGCACGATCGATCTCAACGTCTCATACCATCAGCTCGTAAGTCAGACAGTTACAAAATCCCCTGGAAATGAAACCGGCGCTGCTGGTTCAAAGGTGGGTTCTCCTGGCTACACCGCCGGTGGGCGCATTTTCGCTTCGGGCGTGGCTCTGACAATGGCATTTTAAGCAGAGGCTTTGCTCTCCATGCGTAGATTTAAAACTGAATTCAAATCCCTTCCAAATGTGGGAGCCCTCCTTAAAAGTAATTTTTTATCGGGCCTGCTCGTCGTACTCCCTCTAGGTGTGATCGCTTGGATCATGGCCGTCGTCGTTCGGACGCTCTGGCGGTTACACGAGTTGTTTCCTTGGAGTTGGCGCCCTGAAAATATTTTCTCCACTCCCGCTTACGCTCAGTTTTTTAATCTACTCTTTACCCTGGCAACCGGACTTGCTCTTGCCCTGGCGATTTCTATCGTAGGTTGGTTTTCGAGACAGTTTTTTGGTCGAAAACTATTAGAACTGATTTCTGAGATTATTTTGAAAATTCCGTTTCTAAGAAGCATCTATGGAGCCTTGGATCAACTCCTCAAAGCGTTTGCCGCCGGCGGCGGAAAACAATTTAGTCGCGTCGTCTATGTAGAATACCCAAGAAAGGAGTGCTGGTCCTTGGCCTTCGTCACGGGTCCTGCAAGGGGCAAGGGGATTCCTGAAGGCCATATCAATATCTATGTGCCGACGACCCCCAATCCAACTTCGGGATTTCATCTCATTGTTTCAGAGTCCGATGTCCGCGATAGCCAGATGAGCGTCGAGGAGGCCTTTAAAACCATTTTATCTCTTGGAATCGCGCATTCTGAGGTCCCAAAGAATGGCGGCTGAATCTTCGGGCGAAAAGCTTATTGCTTCGAACCCCAATCGTGGCAATTTTTTTATCGATGAAGTGGTCGAGGCCGGTATTGTATTAACGGGGACTGAGGTCAAAAGCCTTAGAGCGCAAAGCCCAAATATACGCGATTCGTTTGTCGAAGTGCGTGGGCGCGGAGGGCGAGGCACGAAACTGGAGGCC
>CAYJBA010000317.1:0-3696 GCA_964367865.1 uncultured Bacteriovoracaceae bacterium
TCCAGTGGAGTCCTCGCCTCTCCCTTTAAATAAACTCATTGAAGAACCAGCGGCGCCACCTACGGACCGAATCAATTTTTGGACGGATACGCCTGATTTAGCCTTCCAGGTCGCTAACGCTATAAAAACCAACAGCGCAAACACGGCGGCGGAAAAGATTAAGCCATAAATTTTAAATTTTTCGAGCTCTTTTTGTACGGCGTCTCCACTTTCGACACGCTCAATTTTTTCAAAGCGTTCAAAGCGCTCTTGTCTTTGATTGTTCTCGCTCATGTTGTTTTGATTAGTCGACTGACTATTGGAATTTGTATTAAACCGAGAATCATTAGTAGACTGACTATTGGCAATGCTTCGGCTATCGTTTTTTTCTGAAATAGAGGTTTTATCCATTGCACTTTTGCCGCCTACACCACTCCAGTTACCACTACTATACCCCCCGCGCCCGGCCTGCATAGGCTGCGGAAACCTCATGGCCTTTGAACTGAGAGAAACATTTTTCAAATAATTTGTTTTCAACTTGGCCATTTCTAAAATATTGTTTCGCTCCTCGGGCGATAACCTGTCATCTACCAGGATCGTGCCACCCACATCCGAAATGCGAATTGCAATTCCCGCCTCTTGAACAAACTCACTTGCAGCTCCGTATTGCGCTTCTTCCCCATTTACGGGTTTTACGGAGATATTGAAATCCGCTAACAGGCATTGCCCCGGGCAAAATTGTTGAAACAAATCTTCGAGCGTATTTCTAAACTGCTTCGCTGTTTTGTCTCGTAGTTCAGCGATTTTTCCCTCTGAACCTCTTGGCATTGGAAAATGAGTAACCACTGTTTCGATCTTAATGGGATAATCCAGCGTATCTAAATGCTGCTGAAGAAGCTCAAGAAGTTTTCCACGTGAAACTGGGCCTATTTTGTCGTCCATGAGTATCCGGACGGATGCAGAAACCGGAGTAAGAGATCCGCCGGGCTCGCTATCATCAAAACCAGGAGCTACCTCGTCTGAAAAGCGTACGTCAACTATAGGCGACACCGCCATTAGCTTGCACTCGTCATGACAATATTTATCTAATAAGGGCTCCAAGAGATTTTTAATCTGAACCTCTGCCGTACGTTTGGTCACGTCTGAAAGACTGACGCGCCCTAAGGCCTGGGACGAACCCCCAAGTAAAAGGGCAATCACGAGCAAAATCCAACCGGGCATCATGACTTTAATCATTGAGGCACGCTCGCAATCTGACGTTTACGCGTAAGAAATTTTTTCAATGCCTCGTTTTTAGGATTGAGTCTGAGTGCTTGGCTCCAAGATCGCATCGCCAGCTCGCCCCTTCCCAGTCTCTCCAAAAGGGTTCCTCTCATTTCGTAGAGCTTTGGGTCCGTGGGATAAGACCTAATTACTTCTTCTACCTCAATCAAGGCCGCTTCATACCTTTGGTTGCGATAGAGCTGCTTTACGTGATCGAGAGCTGCAAGATAACTTCCCTCGCGCTCAGGTGTTTTATCTTGTTCGGGTACTAGCCCTAGTTCGTTTTCAATTTCGCGTCTTTTTTGTTCATCTGCTTCAGTATTAGCCGGAAACGTGCTCGCGATTTCGCGATCTGCAATCGTGGGCGTCTTTCCTCGGTATCTTTCATCAATGCCGGCTGCGGCTTCCCTTTCGTCTTTGAACGCGGGGGACATTGGAATTGAAAAATCGCTCATATCGCGATTTCCGCCAGGAAGCTCCACCTCAACCGAACGATCTCCCTTTTTGGTCCGAAGAATAATATTTTGGTTATTAGCCCCAGAATTTCCTTTTGCGTAAAAATCTCCAAACGGGTTGTGAATAGGCTTGGATTCGCCCCGCTCGCTGCTATTGAGGGCGAGCGCAGTTTTCACCGAGCTGCAGCTGGTGCAACCGAGAATGCCTGCTCCGATAATCGCGATGACTCGCGCCTTCATCTTTCTCCCTTTTCTAAAATAAATAACTAATTCCCACACCAAACTCTAAGCCTGAAACCGTACCTGCTGCCGCTTGAGCAAGAAATTTTGTACCTGAGGGCCGGTATCCGAGAAGCCCCGTCACTGCCGAGTGTTTACCCAGACGCCATTCGTAACCCCCTCGAGCTAATGCTCCCAAAAATCCCGATGCGTAAGTGCCACCGATTGCGGTGACTATGCCGCCTCTCATGTGGTTAAAATTTTCTTCGGACCCGATCAGGTTCCAAGTATGAACAAATAAAAGAGTGATATTGATTCCACTAAAGAGATCGGCGGTAACTGCAGCTGGTGCGCCGCCTACGATTGAAGAGGCTTTCATTAAATAGTTCATTTCAAAGCCTACTTCTTTTTTTCGATTATCGTAACGTTCCATCATTCGAAAACCAAATCCTAGGCATCCCGTTCGCTCAGAGACATTGGGTTCGTTCAGATAATAGATGACTGCGCGATATTGAATCGTAGGAGTATATTCGGTTTGGGCGCGGGCTTCGTCTACCTGAGAGAAATCCACGCCGCGGCGATGCGCTGAAGTTCGCGAGGTCTCGGAGTTGTAGCTGCGCGACCAAAGTATGGATCCGGACTCAGGATCAGATATATGCATCGAGAGCACCATCCCGCTAGGTTCGTAGGTAAATGCAGCGTCCATAAAAGACATGATTCCCGACTGCTTAGCAATTCGAGATAACTCCACTGGATTTGTATCAGGAGAGGTAACGACCACTTGGTCCCCGTTTAAAATTGTTTTTCTAGATTTACACGGAAGGCATTGGATCATTTTTGTTTTAGAATTTTTTAAAATTTTCTCTGTAAGAAGCAGCTCGAGGTGGGCCTTAAACGATTGAGGAATGTTCTCGCTCAGCGCAATATTTCTAATGGACAGGTCACGGAGCCCCACGACATTCCCGTTTTTTAGGTCGTACTCAAAGTCCCCCATGAGGTCGTCGAGAACCTCGTAGAAATTTCTTTCTTTATCGGAGGGCATTTCCATCTGCGGCGAACTCACCTGAGCATCGGCGGCAAAGGACAAAATCCCGCTTTGCGTCTCCAATATCGAAAGTAAAAGAGTACTTAAAACGATTGTTCTATTTGGTTTTATATATCCAAAAATCCGCAAAGAGGTTTTCCTCCTCTTTAGACGTGTCGGATTTTTTTGAGGCGTCTTTAAGCATGTCTTGGGTATTGCTCAAAAAAATGATTCTTGTCCTTATCCTCTAGGTCATTTTTGCCGATGAGACTCGTGATGAAGCGAATCGTCAGTGCATTCGTCATTTTTTTGGCCATGTCATGGGGAGCAACTGCGTTCTTCTGGGGCTGCTCATCTTCGCAAAAAAAGCCAGATCCCGCGTTGCAAACGACTTCAAACGAAGAAACCCCAAGCCCCCCTCCTCCTGCTTCAGGGGACTCGAAAAACCCAATCCCCGCCTTAGTGGGTATTCCTCACCCAGCGGGTTCGGATTTAGGAGATGTCGAACGCCTGTTTCTTGAAAAGCATGCGCCTGACCGCGAAACGCTCAAGGATTGCGACCAGAGCTTTAAAAAACTAACCGCGGCGACCCAGAGCAAAGAAGAAATCGAGGAAGGCGCACATGAACTCGTGCGCACTGATCCTGTCTTATTTCATTGGTGTTTTTTTTCAAAAATCCTGGATTTAGAAAAACTGCTCAAAAAAGATGCTTACCTCGACGAACGCCAAAAGACTGTCCTTGAAACTTTCGCATTT
>CAYJBA010000318.1:0-1086 GCA_964367865.1 uncultured Bacteriovoracaceae bacterium
GGTTTTATTACCGCGGATCTCCACGATATCAATCTTGCGGAACTCCTGAAGGACCACGGCAGTACTCCGCCCTTTGAGGGCATTTTGGCAGACATGGCCCCCAAAACTACTGGCATCAGGATTACGGATCAAACTCGCTCGCTGGAGCTTTGCGAGCTTGCGCTAGCAACTGCGGAGCGCTTTCTTCGACCTCGGGGCAGTTTTGTAGCCAAACTTTTTCATAGTGATGAATTTGAAATTTTTAGAAAACGCTTGAGAGAACGTTTTGGGCGGGTAGAAGTAATTCGACCTAAAAGTACCCGAAAAGAGAGTAAAGAAATTTTCTTCGTTTGTCAGCTTTTTCAGGTCCCTGTTTCTAAGCCGGATAAAAAAGCGTAAAAAAATGTTTATTTTTTCAAATCTTGCTACCAGCATCGACGGAAAAATTGCTACAAAATCTCGCGCATTGTTTCCACTAGGAACTCCCTACGATCGCAGACAAATGATCGTTTTACGTAAAAAATGTGATGCGATTCTCATGGGAGCTGCGACTTTACGCGCTTGGCGAAAGCCTTGCAAAGCGGGAAATAGTAAAACCCAACCCATTAACGTAGTGCTTAGTTCTAAGCTCGAAGGCATTTCTCCGGAGTGGGATTTTTTTAAAGATCCAGACATAATGCGCATAATTTTTATTACGGGTCGTTTACACAAGAAAAAATTCGAGGCCTTTACCAAGTGCTGCACAGTTATTTGCTTAAATAAATCCACAAAACGTATTCCGCTTGCATATCAGGTCATCAAAGCTCTAGCCCAGTTTAAGGTTAAACGCCTTTTGGTCGAAGGTGGGGGTGGCGTCATGTGGGATTTTATCAGTCATAATTTAATTGATGAAATTAATATTACCCTCACTCCCAGAGTTTTAGGGGGAACCGAGGCGCCCACTCTCGTGGACGGCCCCGGTTTCGAATCTAAACAGGTCGTTAACTTCAAGCTTAAGAAAGCTCGCAAAGTTGCAAATGAGCTTTATCTCACCTATCGAAAAACTTCCCACCGAGGAAAGTAGTGTTAGCTCGAGTCGGCTAAATACCAATCGGCGGTTCAGTAGGC
>CAYJBA010000318.1:1186-3689 GCA_964367865.1 uncultured Bacteriovoracaceae bacterium
GACGGTGTCGGGCTCGGAGTAGGCGACGGTGTCGGGCTCGGAGTAGGCGACGGTGTCGGGCTCGGAGTAGGCGACGGTGCAGGAGTATCACAAGTATTAGCTTGGACATCTAAGAGCAGGTAGCCACCTGGCATCACATAAACATCATCTGCGATGACAACCATTTGAGATCTCGAAACAAGAGCCTGGTTGGCGGCTAGATTTCCGTAAATAATATCTAAAGCATTGAGTCTCGAATTTTCGACCAATTGATCGAGCCTTAAATCCAGATCTCCTCGAAAGAGCTTTTTACTGTGCTTGTGACGGTGGCATCTGCTGTTTCCATAATGTCTGTGTTCGCGTTCTTCGTTTTCAGAGTCATCCTCTAAATCTTCATTTTTCGCGTAGGACTTATGTTCGTCTTGATCGTCAAATTTGGAATATTTATTTTTTATCAATAGGGCCGGTAAATTTTGGTCGGAGAAATATTGGTTTGCGATGGTTCCGTCCCGGAAAAACTCTTCACTTACTTTGTTATGAAGCTGATGAGTCTCCAACTGTCCCGAACATACTCTTTGATTGATAAAGCAAAAAAGTTCTTGTTCAAGACTGCCTGTTTTTTCTTTGGTGAGAGTTAAATGGAGCGCAAGTTGGTTAATTTTCAAAATATTTGCTCTAGCTGGCAGACCTGAGATATCAACGCCAAAAAGAACCTGTTTGTTTTTTACATAGAGCTCATCTTTGAAATGCCGATTTGCTCGCCCAAGATTTAAAGAGCGAAATTTATAAGGCAATCCAGTGATCAAATCACCTTCGTCAAAACGAAGTGCTCGTATCGGAAATTTTTTGATCAAGTGAAAATTTTCACATGTACCGTTATTAGAGGGAGGCTGGTTACCTGGGTGGGAGTGACCACATTGGTGGTGGTGGCGATGGCCCTTAAAATATTCAAGCCAAGCGCTCAGCCTGCCCTCACTGCCTTCTGTCGCGATTTTTCGATTGCTCGATTTAAAATCCCGAACTTCGAATGAGCTAAAGCCAATACTAGTCAAAAACAACACAACTAAAGCGACGGCGGTAAAGCCGGCCTTACGACCACTTCTTAATGACATTTTCTAAACTCCTCCACACACTCTCCGTGTAACTGCTGCGCCAACATCAGTGTCGTGCAACACATCCATGAATCTTGAATGGCCTCCTCGCCACACAAAACCAGGTCAAACCTGACCTACCGATATTAGAGTATTGTTGACTAAATTAATCAATTATTATTATCTTAACAATTTTGGCCTGAAAAATTATGCGGTTAGAGGTCATAACTTGATCCCTCACTGCTCCTAAGTTAGGCTAAGCCGGTGCGACACTCTATTTTTGGAATATTTGGACTGTTTCTGGGCCTATCCCTTACGGCCTGCTCGACCCCCAAAGTCCTTACTGAATCTGACCGCAAAATTGAAACAGGACTCGTTCTACCCTATTTACTCAGTGCAAAAGAGCCCGCTGTAGTCGCTCAGGGCTGTGAGCTCGTAGTAAAAAAAGAGGGCACAAACGAGCTTTTTTCACTTTCTCTTAAAACAACTGGAAAATATTCGTTTGTCTCTATTCCTCTCGGCCGATTTTTTATTTCAAAGCTGAGCTGCCCTTACCAAAGATCCTGGGGATTTGACGATGGCGCATTTCCTCCGATGACCGCCTTTCAAGGAAAGGTGAGTTTAGCGGGGCCTCTCAAAATCAATGTTCCCGAAGAACCGGGGATTCTATCCTTCGGAAGACTTATAGGGGACGAGGCTTTCGGACTAGTTCAGGCTTCCTACTTGGGAGTTCCAATCTCGATTCGATCCAAATTAGTGTCTTCGATTACTGGAATTTCGATTTTATCTCCCATGGTTCAGAGGGCTAAAAAAACTGCGACCTGGGTCGTTTCACCCCTCGAACGAAACGACCGCAATATGAGAGATTCTACAAGCCCTGATTTTCAGACCTGTCTAAAAGATGAGGGACTGGTCAATTGGCTTTGGCTGGGCGAAATCAAGGCATCCGCCATCTATGATGAAAAAAGACTCCAGAAGATCGAATTCGACAAATCTCCGCACACTTTTACGATGCAGTTCATTCAATGCATTACCAAAAAACTCGAAGAGTTCAAAACGCCGTACCCAGGCAAAGTTCGGTACGATCTCACGCTTTAGCTCTGGTTGGGCTTGTCAGTTCGTAGGGATTTTTTAAATTTCACCGGTTAGAATCTCAAGCACAATATACGAAGAACGAGCATCGTGCTCTTCCGCGCCTATGTCGCATCCTGCGACGCGCGAATCTTCGTAGCCTAGATGTAAAAACTAACCCCGGTAATTAGAGTGTGAACTCCATGTTTTTAATGAGTGCACCAGGCACTCGCGCAATCCCCAATTGTCTATGCTCGTAGGTCGATGTGTTCGGAATATCGGCTGTAAAATCCGTTAAGGCCTCAAGTTCAGAACCAAACAACCTAAAAAGCGTTTCATCAAAACGAAGATTTTCGCGATCG
>CAYJBA010000319.1:0-3687 GCA_964367865.1 uncultured Bacteriovoracaceae bacterium
GTGAATTGGCGGGAGTGATGGGACTCTCGCTCCGTGCTTTCGCGTCCCGCTCACTTACTCCGCCCCCGCCTCATTCGCTAAACAAAACATCCGGTTTTGTTTCCGTGCGCCAAACGCTCCGCTGGAGCATTTGTCCGCACGTCGTTCACTCGGTTCGAGTCCCATCACTCCCGCCAAAATAAAAAAGCCGGTCAGCTTTCGCTTCCGGCTTTTTTATTTTGGCGGGGCGCACGACATCGAGCGCAACGAGAGGCTTCCTCCACACCAAGTCGTTGATAACTTTCCATATGTCGTCGTCCCGGCTTACAAGGACCACGCCTTCCTCCGACAGAAATACGTAGAAGAAAAGCTCTCAATCAAGCAAATTTCGGTGCTGATTTCGTCCTCCAAGGACCCAGTTCGGAAGGGCTTGCTCCGCGCTGGAGTCCAACTCCGCGAGCGCGGGAAGCCGCACGGCCGACCCTCCCAGCCTCACTTCGGGAAACGCTTGGACCGGGGGAAAGAAGCGGACCACAAGGCGGAGCAAAAGGTTGTCGCCGTTGTCCGGAACCTGCGGAGTCAGGGACTCACCCTTCGACAAGTCGCCCAGACTCTTTCCCAGCTCGGTGTTCCTACAAAGTGTCGGGGGCGGGCTTGGCACCCAGAAATGGTTCGGCGGGTTCTGGCTTTGACCGCTCAGAATTGACAAATTAGGACACTTGTCCTAATATACAAAAAATATGAATCGAAAGGCAACGCGCGAAGAAATTATCGCGGCGGCGGATCAACTCTTCTACCAGCAGGGGTACGAACATACTTCGTTCGCGGACATTGCCGACCAGGTGAAAATTTCCAGAGGCAACTTCTATCATCACTTCAAATCGAAGGATGAAATCCTAAATGCTGTGATCAACCTGCGTTTGGCGAGCACTGGGAAGATGTTGGATCGCTGGGAGAGCGAGGCAAGAGATCCGAAGGACTGCATTCGCAGCTACATCCACATAGTGATTACAAATCAGACGAAGATTAAGCTCTACGGTTGCCCCGTAGGCACCCTGTCGACGGAGCTTGCGAAACTGAATCATGTCTCGAAGTCAGAGGCGAATCAACTTTTCGCTCTATTTCGGAATTGGCTATGCAAGCAATTCGTTGCGCTCGGCCAGAAATCGAAAGCCGACGAATTTGCAATGCGAGTGCTCGCGTGGAGTCAGGGTGTCGCCACGATGGCAAATGCGTTTCGAGACGAAAAGTTCGTCAACCACGAGGTCGCATACATGGTTTCCTGGTTGGAATCACTTGCGAAGAAGAAAAACTGATCCGGAGGGAAAGTATGTTTATCGTATTACTGAAATTTTCCAATAAGAGGGACCATGCCGACGATTTCGCTGATGCGCACATGAAGTGGGTTAAGAAAGGATTCGATGATGGCATTTTCCTTTTAGCTGGAAGCATCAAACCAGGACTGGGTGGAGCTATCCTCGCATTCAGCACGTCCTTGTCAGACCTCAAGAAGAGGGTGAATGCCGATCCATTTGTCACAGGGAAGATCGTCACCGCGGAAATCCTCGAAATCGAGCCAGGTAAAGCCAACGAACGCCTGGCTTTTCTTGTGGAGGATTGAGCAATGAGCAAGACGGTTAAGGGACTTGATGGAAAAAAACGCTGCGCTTGGTGCGAAGCTGCTCCTGACTTCTTGAAGTACCATGACAGCGAGTGGGGCTTTCCCGCTTCTGACGACTATCGGCTATTCGAGAAGCTGAGCCTGGAAGGATTTCAGTCCGGCTTGAGCTGGCGGACAATCCTCGCCAAGCGTGAAAGCTTCCGCAAAGCATTCCACGGCTTTGACTTCAACAAAGTAGCGCGCTTCACTCAACGCGATGTTGTTCGTCTACTCAAGGACCAGGGCATTGTCCGCCATGAAGGAAAGATCAAAGCTGTTATCAACAACGCGAAACGTGCCCAGGAAGTGGTTGCGCGCGAAGGCTCTCTTGCTGCTTTCCTTTGGCGTTTCGAACACACCGATAGCTTGGTCAAGTGGTTGTCGAACCGAGTGGACCAGATGATAAAGGATAAGAAATCTAAGGAGGCTGAATTGGTTCAGCTCCAAAAACGCAGAACCGAGATTTTAGACGAGAGTGGGCTTCGTGACATTCAAGGTCAGGTCAAAAAAGCGTTGCAAGGGTTCGACGGACTAACGCGCGTTCAGCAACGGTTACTTTTGGGCAAAGCAATCCATCAGATCGTAGTCCGATCCGACAATCATATTGAAATCAAATTGGTTGGAAGCGAGGGTTTTGACTCCGTTGTCACCCGGAGGAACTGTTTTTTAGAATCTAAAGTAATTGGCGGGAGTGATGGGACTCGAACCCACGACCTTCGCCGTGACAGGGCGTTTTTAGGGATTCTGAGAGCAATCCGTAATGCATCGAAAACACACAGAAAGCCTTGTGCTTTCAAAACATTAGCCACGATTCGAATTACCCTACATTGCCCTGCACTACCCTCGGGTGCCCAGGGGAAATACACCCGAAATACACCCGAAATACACCCAGAAAAGACTGACCCGTGATCGCCTATTAATGCGATATAAAATAATGTATTGATTAACAATACGATTGTATGCTATAACAATACATATGAATTGGTTAGAGGGAATCATTGGGTCTAGGACCCGCGCAAAAATATTCCAGCTACTCTTTGAGCGTGCTGATTCAGAACTCTACCTTCGTGAGATCGGAAGGCAATCAGGTCTTTCGGTACGCCCAGTTCAAGAAGAGCTAGCAAAATTGTTAGAAATTGGTCTGGTGAAAGTTCGAAAAGATGGAAATCGAGTTTACTACGCCTCTAACAAAGAACATCCCCTTTATCCAGAAATCCATAGTCTTGTAGAAAAAACTGTAGGATTTTATGCAATGCTCCAATCCGCCCTTAAAGATCCTGACATTAAAATTGCTTTTATCTATGGGTCCGTAGCTTCCGGTAAAGCCAGGCCTGATAGTGATCTCGATCTTTTTGTGATTGGTAAACTCGGCCTTCGAAAACTTTCAACACTACTCAGCGGGATGAGTGATCGTATTGGAAGGCTAGTCAATCCGCATGTTATGACTCCTGAGGAGTGGGCACGAAAGATTAAGGAAAAAAATCATTTCATAACTAATTTAATTGAATCAGAAAAAATATTTATAATAGGAGATGACAATGAGCTTAAGCGATTGGGCAAAAAATGATTGGCTTAAACCTCATAAGACGAGCCAGAAAGAAATAGTAGACTTATTTTCGATCGTCGAGCGCGAATTAAAAGATGCGCAGCTCGAGGGGATCTCGTCAGATGGTAAATTCAACCACGCTTATCGTGCCTCGCTCACTCTTGGGACGATCTTGCTCTCCGCATCGGGCTACTCTCCTGCCAAGGGACAGTCTCATCACTACCGCGTGATCGCTGCGATTCCAGAAATATTGGGAGATCAAAAAAAGAGGGATTCCCATTATCTGGAGAATTGCCGTGTAAAAAGAAATGCCTCCGAGTATGACTCAGCCAATGAGGCAAGCGAAACAGAAGCCAATGAATTAATTAAATTCTCAAAGGATTTCGAAAACACTGTTAGAACTTGGTTAAAGAAGAACCACAATAACCTATTGTAAACCTTATGCTCAAACTGGCTCGTTCATTGATTCCAAAATAAGATTAAATTGAATACTAGCGACGAT
>CAYJBA010000320.1:0-3671 GCA_964367865.1 uncultured Bacteriovoracaceae bacterium
AATATGGGCAGTGGGCGAAATTGATGGGGGATGATTTAAAGTCCTTAAATAATCCTCAGCCCGCAACGGCGAAACTCAAAAATCCAGTTCTAAAACCTAAACTCGTAAATGCTGTGGGTAAGCTGAGTTTTCAAGCCTTTCGCGAAGCTAGAAACAGGATGATGATCGTTCGCAATAAAGAAGTCGACAACCCTGAGCCTACTCGCAAGGTTTTACAAAGACGCGACGAAAACGCGAGGCAATCTCTGCTCAACGAGCAGCGCAGGGCTGTTGCTCCCGGAAAGCCTTATTCATCGGGCAGCAATTCTTCTAAAAATACAAATGACAAGTTGAACCCAGAGCCAGTGCAAAATCCAGTTTTTGGAGACATCCGCTCAGATTCAACCAAAATTTCCTTAGATCCAAAAAACAGCGGTTCAAATCCCACTCATCAACCCGAAACCTATATTTCAGACAGAGACTTAGCGCCGCAGTCCGATCGTAGGCCCGCTGATGCTCGGGATGATGTCTACGTAAACATGCCCCCTGACTTAATCAAAGAAGAGCTCAAAAATATCAAATTTGAGTAGATTTATGTATAGATTGAAATTGTGGGATCCCATCCTTTTTTTCCAGCTGATGGCTTAAGCGATTTTCAGGCTGCAGAGCTGCTCAATCGGCACGGTCTAAATGAATTGCCTCGAACAAAACCTGTAACGGTTTGGGTCAGATTTTTAAAGCTATTAAAGGAGCCTATGTTGTTCCTTTTACTGGCTTCAGGGACGATTTACCTTTTAATGGGAGATTTGGGCGAAGGGCTTCTTCTGGGGGGTTCGATTTTTCTCGTTATGGCCCTTTCCTTTTACCAGGAACAGAAATCGGACCAGGCATTGGCGGCACTACGGGAGTTATCGAGCCCTCGAGCGCTTGTCATTCGAAATGGAGTAGAAACCAGGGTTTCAGCAAACCTACTGGTTCCGGGCGATCTCATAGTTTTACATGAGGGCGATCGGGTGCCAGCAGATGGGGCAATCCTTCAATCTTCAAGCTTAAGTTTGGATGAGTCTTTACTTACAGGCGAGTCGTTTCCTGTCAAAAAGACGAACGCTCCAGCCGACTGGACTGAAGACTCTTTCGAGGAGCTCGATAACCGGTTTAAAGTACTTTCGAGCACACTAGCTGTGGGAGGAGCCGGCTACGTTCGAGTCGTTAGGACAGGCCACCAAACCGAAGTTGGAATAATCGGCCGGAGCCTTGAAAAACCCGAAACAGATGAACTCAATTTATCAAAAGAGATTCGCCGAATGGTTCGCCTCTTTGCTTGGACGGGTGCTGCAATTTGTATTGCGATTATGTTTCTCTATGGATTGAGACGCGGGGATTGGCTGCAGGCGTTCTTAGTGGCCTTGGCTACAGAAATGTCACTCTTGCCCGAGGAGTTTCCAGTTGTCCTTTCAGCATTTTTGGCAATTGGCGCATGGAGATTGTCGAAGATCAATGTTTTGATTCGTAGGCCTTCGGCCATCGAGCAACTGGGTGGAATATCGGTTTTATGTGTCGATAAGACCGGTACTCTTACTCAAAATCGGATGACTGTTTCTGCAATTCATAATTCAAAAACCTTATATGAAGTTCACCCTGAGTCTATTCAATATGTGCCCGAAGACTTTCATGAGGTTGCCGAATTTGGAGTCTTGGCGAGCCACCGCGACCCTTTCGATCCCATGGAAAAAGCAATTCGAAAGATGGTCGAAACGGGGAAGTGGGGTCAGGATCATCTTCATCAAGACTGGTCATTGGTTCGGGATTATCCGCTATCAAATCAGCTTTTGGCCATGTCGTGCGTCTGGGTTTCGCCTGACGGCGAAAGGAGAACAATTGCTGCCAAAGGGGCTCCAGAGGCAATTGCTGAACTTTGTCATCTGAACCAAGCACAGCAGCAAAGTGTTTTGGCTGCTGCGAAAGCCATGGCCGCACGCGGTCTTAGAGTTTTAGGCATCGCCCGAGCTTCGTTTTCCGGAGCTACTCTGCCATCCGATCAACATGATTTTGAATTTAAGTGGGTGGGCCTAATCGGGCTTGAAGATCCTTTACGCTCTGAGGTGCCGAGCGCAATTGAGCTTTGTCGCCGGGCAGGGATTAGAGTGATCATGATGACCGGCGATTATCCCGAAACCGCATTTAAGATCGCCCATCAAGCAGGAATCGAGACTGAAAACGCACTAATTACAGGCGCAGAGCTTAAGGCACTTTCGGATGAAGAGTTATCCTCCAGGTTAAAAACTGCCCATATTTTTGCGAGGATGAATCCGGAACAAAAACTCCGAATCATAAAAATATTAAAACAATCCGGACATGTTGTGGGAATGACGGGCGATGGCGTAAATGATGCGCCCGGTTTGAAATGGGCGGATGTAGGAATTGCCATGGGCGCCAGAGGCACGGATGTAGCTCGCGAGGCGTCTGACATAGTGCTCCTGGATGACAATTTCGCCTCCATTGTTGCGGGAATTGAACGTGGCAGGCTTATTTTTGGAAATATAAAAAAAGCGATGGGCTACATTGTATCGATCCATGTGTCCATTGCAGGTATTTCCATTATTCCCGTTCTATTAGACTGGCCCCTGATTTTGTTTCCGATCCATATTGTTTTTTTGGAGCTAATTATCGATCCAGCCTGTTCGCTCATGTTCGAGTCGCAGGCTGCGGACGAAAAAGCAATGGATATGCCACCCAGATCACTCGATATGCGTTTATTTTCTGCAACAGATCTTTTACGTAGTTCTATTCAGGGCGCATTTGTTCTTTGTGTCATGCTTGCAGTGCTGGTTTATGAAAATAGTGTGAAGCGCCACGATTCGGACCACGTGCGGACGATCGTATTTACGGTTTTAGCTCTCAGTAATCTTGGGCTTATTTTCGCAAATCTCAGCGGAGGCTCGCTTCGGCATTCTCTGTTTATATTAAAAAAAACAACGTATAAGATCATCGTAATCGGGGTCGCTTCTATTTTATTTTTTGTCTCCCAGAGCGCCCTGGTGCGCCCATTTTTTCATTTTGGTTACATCAAAATATTCGAATTTCTGATCTCAGTGGTCATTGCGATCATCGTATTTTAATGATTAGCGCGTGGATTCGTTTTACGAGAATTACGAAGATAAATATAAAAAGGCAATCCTGAGAGTACGAGAGCTATGCCCATCAAACTTTTAATACAGGGTTGTGTATGTGCCCGATAGGCTTGAATATCCACTACGAGTGTCTGAATCAGATAAACGGCCGTAAACAAAGCAAAGCCAAGAGGTAGCAGGGGATAAAAGGGCACTTTAAACGTATCGCCATATTCGCCCTGCTTTCTTTTTCTAAGTACGAATAGCGAAATCGGGATCATTAAATAAAAAGCCCAATTTACAAAAACATACATACTTGTAATGAGATCAAATGACCCGCTCACGAGTAAAATGACAGACCATAGACCCTGTAACCAAAGCGAGGCCGAGGGAGTGTGGCGCGTAGGATGAACTACTCCGGCACCGTCCCAAAAGAGACGATCTTTCGCCATCGCAAAGTAAACCCGTGCATTTGTGAGAATCGACGAATTTACCGTGTCAAAAGTAGACAGCAGAATTAAGGCGGCAATTAGAGTTACGCCCCGCTGACCGAGAACCGTATTCATCATAGAATAGGCCACT
>CAYJBA010000321.1:0-3650 GCA_964367865.1 uncultured Bacteriovoracaceae bacterium
TTGCTCGGTCCTGGTCCCGTGTGTAAACGCCCGCGGTTAGACCACACAACGTATCGTTCATGAGTTCAGTTGCCTCTTGATCCGAACGTACTTTCTGAATTCCAATCAATGGGCCAAAAGTTTCCTCGCGCATGAGCTCCATTTCATGAGTGACGTTTGAAAATACAGTCGGCTCAAAATAATAACCTTTTCTCTGAACCCGCCTACCGCCACAGAGAAGCTTTGCCCCCTTGCCTTTAGCATCGGCCACTTGTTTTTCTAAAAACTCCAAATGGGGTTTACGAGTGATCGCGCCGATGTAAGTTTTATCATCCATCGGATCACCTAAGACGAAAGTCTTAACCGTATTTAAAAAGGATTCAACAAACGCATCATATATTTTTTCATGTACATAAATTCGCTCGACCGAACAACAGCTCTGTCCGGTGTTATAAAACGCCCCATCCGCTGTGCTTTCAGCTGCAGATTTAATTTCTACATCTTCGCAAATATACGCCGGATCCTTGCCTCCGAGCTCAAGCTGAAGTCGAATCATCCGAGGCGCAACCCCTTCAGCGATTTTTTTTCCGGTTCCGAAGGAGCCAGTAAAATAAACTCCTCCCACGGGTTGCCGCAAAAGCTCCGCGCCCACGGCGCCTGTTCCGATCACTGTTTGAAAAACCTCTTTGGGTACGCCCGCTTCGTGTAAAAGCTCAGCGATTGCCAATCCCGTAAGAGTCGAAAATTCAGAAGGCTTATAGAGAACCGCGTTGCCAGTCAGAAGAGCAGGCACAAAAACATTTGAGCCTACAAAATAGGGATAATTCCACGCCGAAATATTTGCGATAACGCCGAGTGGCTCATACGTAATTTTTTCGTTCATTTTCTGTCCCGCATCGCTCCATATATTTTCTGGAGCGATTTCTTTTTCAGTATTTTCTAAAAAGAAATCAATTCGCCCCGAAAGAGCGCTCAGTTCATTTCGCGATTGCGAAATGGCTTTGCCCATTTCAGAAGTCAGCGTCGCTGCCAGTTTTTCTTTTTGAGAAGTCGCAAGATCGCGAAATTTTCGAAGAATCGAAATTTTTTCACTGAGAGGGCGTTTAACCCAATCCTTTTGCGCTTTTTTTGCCTGATTGAACTTTTTCTGGATCGAGTCGGCGGTATCTTCGGGTAGTTCTTTTATCAATTGCTCGGTCGCTGGGTTAATAATTTTAAGCATAACTCTCTCCTTATAACTGCTTACGGACTTCATCGATGAAGTCTTGAAATATCACGTGACCATCCAAATGATCTTTGTCGTCAGCATATTGAAACTCTGGATGCCACTGAACTGCTAAAACATAAGTCTTGCCTGTACCCACTACCGCTTCAATCATTTTATCCTTTTCGGAATAGGCCTGGATTTTCAGATCCTTTCCCAATAATTTTACGCCTTGATGATGAACCGTGTTCACTTTAGCTTTGGATACACCCGGAAACATTTTCGACAAATAAGACCGCTTCTCAATTAATATATTATGAAAATTTTTATCGTAAATTTTCCAGTCACGGTGATTTTGGGACCTGCCAAATTGAGTTTCGATGTCCTGAAACAAAGTTCCACCCTGAGCGACGTTAATGAGCTGAAGCCCCCGGCATATTCCTAAAACTGGTTTTTTTTGACTTAGAAACTCACGAAATAATGCGAGTTCGTACTGATCGCGGATATAGTCGCCCTTCCACTCAGGCTTAATTGGATTTTCTCCGTATGTCTTAGGGCATACGTCTGAGCCTCCTTGCAAAACAAGGCCATCCATCTCGGATACCAAGTCTTTTAATTTAATCTCAGAATTTGTATTCTCCGAGGGGATGAGGTAGGGGAGCCCGCCCGACGCCATAATCCAATTTGCCATGGACTGCTCGAGATACAGCAAGGTTTTTCCCTTAAAGACTAGGCGTTCCGGATCTGAGTGAAAAAAACACGCGGACACGCCAATCCGTGGCAGTCGTTTTGCTTTTGCGATCAAGCCATTGCCTCCGAGTAGATTTTCTTAAAATCATCAGACGTACATTTTCGCGGATTACTTTGATGACATACGTCGGCCACGGCAAACTCAACGAGCGACCCTAGCTGCTCTTTTTTAACTCCAGCGTCAGTCAAATGAGTCGGGATTCCAGTCTTGGCTTTTAGCTCCGTTAGCCAGGAAATAAAGCCTTCTCCGCTTGAGCCAGAGAGTCCCGCTGTCTGAGCCATGATTTTAAACTTCTCCGGAACTTCAGATAGATTATGCTTCATTGCAAAATCAATCATGATGCCATTTGCAAGTCCATGGTGCATGTCAGTAACCGTAGACAGCGAATGCGCACAAGAGTGCGTAACGCCAAGGCCCTTTTGAAACGCGATCGCGCCCATCATCGAGGACATCATCATCGCACCTCTCGCTTCGATATCTTTTGGATTTTTTACACAAGTCACCAAACTTTTTGAGGCAAGACGAATTCCTTCGAGCGCGATTCCGTCGCAAATAGGATGAAATCCCTTGGCCAGGTAGGCCTCTACGCAATGAGTGAGCGCATCCATTCCTGTAGCTGCGGTTACTTTTGCGGGTAAATCAATAGTTAGCTCGGGGTCCGCAAATACTGCCTTTGCCAGCAATCTGGGCGAAAAAATGATTTTTTTAACGTGAGTTTTTTCGTCAGAAACGACGGAACTGCGCCCCACTTCGCTGCCAGTTCCCGCAGTCGTGGGGAGAGCAACAAAATAAGGAATTTCCTGATCGATGGGTCGAGCACCTGGCTTTTCGTCCTCGTAATCAAAAAGGTCGCCAGGATGGTGAATCATGAGCGCAATTGCTTTAGCCACATCGAGCGCAGCTCCTCCCCCAAAACCAATTATCGCATCCGCCTTCGCATCTCTAAAAGCCTGAACTCCAGCCGTCACTTGAGATTTGCCCGGGTTTCCCCAAATGCCAGAAAATGCCGTAGCTTTAAGACCTTGCGTGAGATCTTTCATGAAGTTCTTGAAAATGGGTAAATCCACAATCCCACGATCGGTAACAACGAGAGGTTGCTTGACTCCATTGCCCTTGAGGTGGTCTTTCAGTTGCGCTCTTACTCCTGGACCAAAATAAATGGGTGTCGGAAAACCAAAACGATACGTAGACATGCACTCTCTCCTTTAAGGGGTATTAAATAATTTCAAAATAACGCTGAAGTTCCCAGCCAGTCACAGAATCTTGAAACTGGCGCCACTCCCACATCCGAGTTCTCACAAAATGATCTACAAAGTTTTCTCCAAAAATTTCTCGGGCTATCTTCGAATCAGACAGTTTCTGGGTCGCATCGTAAAGATTGCGAGGAAGCCGCTCAATATTTTCACTCATATAAGCACTCCCCTTTATTGCGGCTTGTTTAAGACTGAGACCCTTTTCGACTCCATAAAGTCCACTTGCGATTCCAGCTGCTCCCGCAAGATAGGGGTTTACATCCGAGCCAGGCACACGAGCTTCAACCCGAGTAGATTTTGAACTTCCTGGAATCACTCGAAACGCGACGGTTCGGTTATCAATGCCCCAACTCACCTTGGTCGGAGCCCAGTAACCGTCCACTAGCCTCTTGAAGCTGTTCACGTTTGGAGCAAAAAACGGCAGGATCTCTGGTAAACATTGAAGCATTCCTGCGAGATAGCT
>CAYJBA010000322.1:0-3648 GCA_964367865.1 uncultured Bacteriovoracaceae bacterium
TGCAAAAGCGAGCTCGCTTTGTTGAAACTGCGCAACGGCCGAACGTGTTTGTGAGACAACCGCTCCCCCTTGAAAAAGCGGAATACTGAGATTCAAAGTGACATCCCATTTGGTGTTTTCGAGTAATCCACTTCGTCTCAGATAATAATTTCCGCTCAAATCCAAACTTGGAAGATGCGCGCCTTTTGCAACCCAAATCGCTTCATCCGCCCCAGTCATTTGCGCCTGATAAGCCTGAACATCTGGGCGTTCTGAGAGCCTTCCTAGATAGTTTGTAATGGACTCGACCGTGGTGGGGATCAAGTCCGAATCATCAAGAAGCGTGGCTTCTCTATTCAGTCCCGTTGCAACGGCCAACGAATCTCTTGCAAGGCTGATCTGTGTTTTTCCTGCCTCGACTTGAGCCCGAAGCGAAGCGACCTGGGATTCAGCACTTAAAACTTCGCCTTTTCTCGATCGTCCAATTCGATTTCGTTCCTTTAACTCGACCACTCTCTTTAAAGTAAGATCAAGAAGTGTATTGAGGTTCACCAAATCTTGTTCGGCAGCTAATACATCGTAATAAGACTTTGCAACTTGAGTATAGAGAGTCAGTTTTGCCTGATCAACGCCCATCTGCCCCGCCACAGCCTCGGAGTTTAACTGACGAATCGCCGCGAATTCTCGAAAGCCGTGAAACAGTGGCTGCGTAGCAGTGAGCTTTGCAGTGGATTGCGTTGGATTTGAAATAGAAGAGGCGCTGCCCGTGGTTGGCTCCGCTTGCATGAGATAGGACGCACTTGCACTCACATTAGGAAGCAAACCACCGTAGCTCTGGGTGATTTTCTCTTCGCTTTGCTCTAGTTGCTTTTGTTTAATTTGAACCGACTCCGTTTTTTCAGAAGCGGCCTGAAAGGCTTCGATAAAGCCGATTTTTACATTGGCCCAAAGTGGAACGATAAGTAAATATTGTAAAAAAAAATGAAATACCACAGGTGTGATACTCCAAACCCAGAGCTTTGTTATCGAAATCATTTAGAAATTATGACGCCGGGACCGCGACCGATCAACTGATAAGATGTTATCTAAACGCGAATCCGAAAGTGAGCATGAACTTTCCAGCTAGATCGCATGTCGGGCATTGCGTAATCGCAGCGGGACTTGCCGAAATAGAACCCAATTCAATAAACCAGTAGTCTCTAGAAGCAGAGAGATCGTCAATGAGATGACGGTATCCGAGTGCTACTTCCGTAACACCTACTGCGTAAGTCCAGTACACAGATCCTCGTAGATAAATACGCTTGCCAATCTCTCCAGGAATCGGCGAGATCTGGAGATACCCTCCAACCGCCAACGGGAGGCCAAATAAAAAACCCTCCCCAACGCCGATCCCACCGTTGATTCCAATTTCAAATACACCATTTTTGGTCGAAAGCCCGATACGGGCCTCACTCCCCAAGACCGCGCCCATCCGCGAACCACGGGTGAGATCCACAATCCCGCCTTCAGAAAGGCTCTCGGGTTTTCCCGGAAGGAGTATGGCGCCATCAATTTTGCCTTGAATGGGATCTGGCACAATCAGTGTGCCCGGATTAATTGTAGGATCTTGTGTGACAACACGAATGAGGTCTCGATTTGAGTTTGCGAGTGCGGGTCTCGTTTCCAAAGCTGTGCCTAGCATGACCGCCAGGCCCACTAAACAAACCCCGCCCCTTCTGATAGTTCTCGACAGCATCATGAGCAGTGCTTTCTCCAAACTAATGAATGACGCCAAGCGTTATCTCATAAGTAGGGAGGACGGTCAAATCGATTAGAATTTAAATTAATATATTTAATTACAACTAGTTAGAACTTATCTGGGGGCGCGTGGCTTCTTGATCTTGAGACTTCGAATTGCATCGCTCGCTCAGAAATTTTCGGGTCTCTGCATCGGATTTGGTCTCAGAAGCAAACGCGGGCTTGCGATCCTCGAGTGCAGCCACGCGCTTTTTAGTATTTTCGCAGGCGATCTGGCTTAATTCGTCAAACTCTCTTAGAAGCGCGATGGGATAAGGCGCCTTTCCCGTGGATGAGTAAAGTTTTGGCGACTCACCCGACAAAAGTGGGAAAAGCTGATTTTCAATACCCAGCTTAATTCTAAGATCATGATTCCAATGTCCTACTCTATAGAAATCCTGTCTCACGCGAAATGCTTGTATCTGACCATTGGCGCCGAGATAGGTCTCACAGCGTTTGACTTTGAGTCTGGTAATCTCTGAAAGCTCTCGCCACACACCGCACTCGCGAGAAACAGCTTCGACCTCTCCGCCTTGTCCTTCAATCGCAGCAAGAATGTATTTGCCCGGAGTCAGAGCAGGATCATAGGGGTCCCAACTGGGCCTCGTGGTAGCGTGAACCAGCTCATGAGCCATATCGAGTACAAGTTCTTCCATCGTTAAATCTCTCTTTAAATAGACCGTAATCTGTCGCTCTCTGGTTTCTTCACCCGTTTTAGGGTTGTACCTGCGAGTGAGTACCCCATCCGTTCGCGAAGCGCCTCCCCACTTAAAAACCGTGAGGAGATCCTTATAGTTTGAAATGTTCCAAAATTTTCGCGCCTGATCCAAAATCGCCCGGCCACTCGGAAGTCGAGTTAAAACCTCGAGTGCAGATCTCATCCTCACGAGGGGGTCCCGAATATCGCTTTCGACATTAAATTTCTTAAAAATCGGAATTTTGTATTTTGCAAAAGCATCGGTTGAAAAAAAAGCGATCCAAGATATTGAGGCAATCATCCAGATTGAAGCGACCTTGGTCCGTGTTGGGGCCATGAGAACTTATCGGCAAATCTTGCCCTCTCCAAGAGGGGAGGTTCTAACAAGACACACGTGTCTAAAAGGTAGACACATCCTGCACAAGGGGCAGAATGAAACCACTTTGATAAATTTAGTTAAGAGCCTAATAATAAAAACCTTTTCTGATTTCATTTTTTTTGACCGGGACCTCATTTAGGGCACGCCCTTTGCTCTATGTCCCAGCAGAGCAGACGTCCTCCCGATCGATTGCTCTTTGTGGTAATCGAGAGCTCCCGCAAGGGAACTCAGGGCAGGAAACGTAGCAGATGTGAACAAGCTGAGTTGTAAAGGCGGTAGTAATGCGTCGCTCGATTTTAAAAACGGTTTTTTTCGTTGCTGTAGCGATCAGCAGCCTAAACGCTTTGGGAATTCCCACCCCTCATAGGAGTGCGCTTTTAAAGGCTCCGTTAAGACTAAAAAACTGGGGTCTCACCAATACCGAAGCTCCGTCGCATATTCACGCGGTCGATGCCTGGAAAATCGAAGAAGGAAGTCGCAGTGTCGTTGTAGCCGTCATTGATACTGGGATTGATCCAAATCACAAAAATTTGAGTTCTAACATCTGGCATGACCGTCGCGAAAAACAACACCGTAGGGTTGAGGATCGTCTGCCGGACACCCGTGAGCAAGGCGTTTGCGACGAGAAATGCTACACCGCTTCCCACGCGACGCAGTCGATAGAACGAGATGATCGCGGGCAAAAGGAGCACGGAGAACATCATGATGCTCCAGGGCGCCAGAAGCGTCGGTCTCTGGAACGAGGCGCCCCACCAGCCGAACCCACCGCTCCACAAGACGCCGGCGGCGTAGAGCCCTGCGGCTGCGGGATTGAAGA
>CAYJBA010000323.1:0-3615 GCA_964367865.1 uncultured Bacteriovoracaceae bacterium
CCTTCGGGCGAGGCGCTGCGACTCGTTTATCTTTCAAACTGGTCGCCTGAAACAGAGGGTTTATCTTCTAAAAACAGAGGGTTAGCCGAGGTACATTTCGCTGGACACGGGCCGCTGCCTTCATTAGAAATGCTAGAACAAGCTTTTTGGAAAAGTCTTTCGGATTTAAGAGGCGCGGAGTTTAAAGTCGGCCATACCTTAGTGGGCCCACATCGCGATGATTGGGCCTTCTATTTGGGTTCACATCCCCTCAGGGGGCATGGATCTCAAGGAGAGGTAAGATCAGCGCTCGTTGCGCTTAAGCTAGCCGAAGTTCAACTTTTTCAAACAGCAACGGGGCATCGGCCGGTTTTCCTTTTGGATGATTTTTCTTCTGAATTGGATCACGAGCGACGGACGTTTTTGTTGAAATTTTTGATGGAAACAGGACTTCAGATCTTTGTAACGATGACCGAGGACCGGGCCCTGAGTGGAAAAAAAGTTTTTGTAATTAACGGAAAGATCAAAGAAAGTGAACATGACCACCGAGCGCCAAGCGAACAGTCCGAGTAGTGATGGCAGCGATTATTCTGCGGATAAAATTAAAATCCTTGAAGGGCTAGAGGCAGTTAGAAAAAGACCGGGGATGTACATTGGGGACACGGGAACCCGAGGCTTACATCATCTTGTGTATGAGGTGGTTGATAACTCAATTGACGAAGCATTAGCCGGCTTTGCGAAACTCATCAACGTTACTATCCATGTAGACAACAGCATTACCGTCGAAGACGACGGCCGGGGAATTCCTATCGGCATTCATAAAACCGCCGGTGTTTCTGCAGTTGAAGTTGTTATGACCAAGCTTCATGCGGGTGGAAAATTTAACGAAGAAGGTAGCGCATATAAGGTTTCAGGCGGTCTCCACGGTGTGGGCGCCGCGGTGGTAAATGCGCTTTCTGAAATCATGCATGTCGAAGTGAGACAGAGCGCGAAGGTTTATCGCCAAACCTATAAGCGCGGCACCCCCGTCGGGCCGCTTAAAGAGGTAGGTGTTACGGATAAACGCGGCACACTTACTACATTTAAGCCCGACCCAGAAATATTCGAAATTTTGGAATTTAGTGCGGATACATTAGCGGCCCGACTCAGAGAACTCGCTTTTTTGAACAATGGGATTCATATTCAGTTGGTCGACGAAAGACAGGAGCCAGCAAAAAAATCCACCTTTCATTATGAGGGCGGCATCGTTCAGTTTGTTGAGCATATTAATAAATCTAAACAGAAGCTTCATGACAAGGTAATTTATTTGTCCAACACCAAGGATCTGCTTCAGATCGAAATCGCTTTGCAGTGGAATGACTCATACGCCGAAACCGTTTCGGCGTATGTAAATAATATCAATACAATCGAGGGTGGAACGCACGTCTCCGGATTTCGGACAGCCTTAACTCGTGTTGTAAACAAATATGCAAACGATTCGGGTTTAGCCAAAAACCTAAAAGAAACCCTTCAAGGGGATGACATTCGTGAGGGCATGGCCTGTGTGATCAGCGCTAAAGTTCCTGAGCCCCAGTTTGAGGGACAGACAAAAACAAAATTGGGTAACAGCGAAGTCGAGGGGTACGTCAATGCTGTTACATACGAAAGGCTGACCACTTATTTTGAGCAAAACCCGGCGGTAGCGAAAAAAATTATTCAAAAAGCGATAGATTCAGCCTTGGCGCGGATTGCAGCGCGAAAAGCACGCGATTTAACCCGGAGAAAAACCGCCCTGGATTGGGGCGGGTTACCTGGAAAAATGGCGGATTGCCAAGAAAAAGACCCGGCACTTTGTGAGATTTATTTGGTCGAAGGAGATAGCGCCGGCGGGTCTGCAAAACAAGGGCGAGACCGAAAGAACCAGGCGATTCTCCCGCTTAGGGGAAAAATCTTAAACGTTGAAAAGGCCCGTTTTGATAAAATGATTTCCTTCGAGGAAATTAAGGTTCTGGTGACAGCACTTGGGGCGGGTATTGGTAAAGACGATTTTGACGTAAACAAACTCAGGTATCATAAAATAGTAATCATGACTGACGCCGATGTTGACGGCTCTCATATTCGTACCTTGTTGTTAACTTTCTTCTATCGCCAAATGTTTCCGATTATCGACAAGGGCTATTTATACATCGCCCAGCCGCCACTTTATAAATTTAAAAAAGGGCAAAAGGAGAGATATCTTAAAAATGAAGCCGATCTGGCCGAATTTTTATTAAGTGTTGGGCTCGAGAATACTAAAGTTTATGCCGGGACGCAGCTGATTCAGCAAAGCCAATTGGTTAATTCTCTTAAGTCCGCCTCTCGTTTTGTTAAGTCTATAGAGCGTGTGGCCAGAAAAATTCATCCGGACATTCTTCGTGGGCTGATAATCCACGGTGCAAATGCTGGAATGTTAGAAAACAAAGACGCATTTGAAAAGATGCTCACCACCCTGGCCAGTGATGCCGCCAAAAAAGACATTCAGTTTTCTTATGTTGTGGCAAAGGACGAAGAGCACAACGCGTGGTTTGCCACCATTGAAAATACCATTCGCGGGGCGAAAAGGGTCGCGCCGATTAATCATGCGATGCTGGCTTCTCCCGAGTTTGAAGAGCTCCTTAAGCACTATCAGGCGATGTTGGCCATGGGTAAGGGGCCGTACCGAATTGTGGTCGAGGGGAAGCCCGAAATTGAAGTTCAAGGCGGGGAAGCGTTAGCAGAAAAAATTGTAGAACTCGCAAAGGCCGGCACTATCATTCAACGCTACAAAGGGCTGGGAGAGATGAACCCAGAACAACTCTGGGAAACCACCATGGACCCCGCGCGTCGGACTTTTCTAAAAGTGTCTGTAAACGACGCGGTTGAGGCGGACAGTATTTTTTCTGTTCTTATGGGTGATCAAGTCGAGCCGCGCAGACAATTTATCGAAGAAAATGCACTTCGCGTTAGGAATCTAGACATATGATGCACTCTCGGATTCTCGGCGTAGGCTCATACGTTCCTCCGGGAATTGTAAAGAACGACGATTTAAAGCAATGGATGGAAACGTCGGACGAGTGGATTCAGCAGCGCACAGGAATTCAACAGCGCCATTGGGTTGAAATAAATTCTGAGATCGGAAACTCGGATTTGGCAGTTCAAGCCGTAGAGAGAGCCCTCGCCGCCGCTCGAGTAAAAAAAGATGAAATAGAAATGATTATTTATGCAACGCTTAGTCCCGATGTGGAGTTTCCGGGAACGGCATGCTTTTTACAGGCGAAACTAGGTTTGCCCGGAATCGCGGCTTTAGATATTCGACAGCAATGCACGGGCTTTATTTATGGATTATCTATTCCAGTAATAATGTATTTTTCATCTAAAAAAGTTTCACTAAAAAAATTTATTATAAATGATTTCTTTGTTGTAGTTATCTATATGTTTTTTATTGTTTCTATCGGCTATTTTGCCGGGGAAGGTTTTAATCTACTTTCAGAAATATTTAGAAGTTTGAGAATTGCATTGTTATTCTTGCTTTTATTAATAGTTTGTATATATCTTTTGAGAAAATGGATGAGTATAAGATTATTAAACCGAAAGAAATAGTCATAAGATCTAATTCAAAAAAGGAGTTTTTTCTTATTA
>CAYJBA010000324.1:0-3588 GCA_964367865.1 uncultured Bacteriovoracaceae bacterium
AATACGATGCAGGCACGCGGTTCAGTGACGAGATCTTTACTCCAAGCAAGGTCGTCTTTCCACCAAAGCCCATGGGTCCGATTCCGAGCGTATTTGCCTCGTATGTACATTCTTCTTCGAGCTGTGCCAAAACCGGATTCGAATTTTTAGCGCCCATCTTGAGTAGAAAAAGTTCTTTTGTAGCGAGATAGCCAGTAGCCCGATCACCACCGATCGTGACTCCCAGTATCCCAGGTCCACAGCCTTTGCCTTGAGCCTGTTGAACAGCATCCAAAATACATTTCTTTACGCCCTTAAGATCGCGACCCGCACCCACTCTCGCATCAGGCAAACTGTACTGAACACCCACGTTTTCGCAGCCCCCACCTTTTAATATGAGGCGAATATCGAATTCATTTTTTTTCCAAGGAACCATGTGAATGGTAGGAGCACCAGGGCCAAGATTGGTCCCGTTATTTTTGCCCGTTATACTATCAACGCTATTTTGCCGCAGGTAACCCACCCGGGTCGCAGAAACTACCGCGTTTCGAATTATTTTTTCGAGCGCGTCGTATTCGAGTTTCATCGGATAATGAATAAAAAATAAAACACTCCCTGTATCCTGACAAAGGGGCTGAGATTTTTCTTTTGCGAGATCAATATTTTTTTCAATAATCTTTAGAGCGTACTCCCCACGCGACCCTGAGGCTTCGCTCTCGCGGCCCTTTTTAAGAAGTTCAACAACATCCTTTGGAAGTTCTGCTGATGTCTTGCGAATGATTTCAACAAACGAAGCTTCTAGTTTTTTCTGAAAACCTTTTGTCATAGAAACAATACCTTACAACCGCCACCTTGACTGAGGCAAGCATAGCCGCTAAGTAAGGCACGATGAACGTTACCAATCAGATCGAAGCCCTCTTCGAAGAGCTAGTTTTACAACAACAGACTAAAGTACTCAGGCTCGCAAGGGAGCGTATTCCGCACCTGACAGGTGACGATCTGGCAAACCCAAATGACTTTCCTGAGCTCATGGCGGATCCCGTTTTTAACTACGAAGATGGAATTACAGCAGGGCTTATGGCTGCGCAAATCGCAATTCGGGCTCGGGTCCTCAGAGCGCTTGAAGAGCGAAAATGAATTCTGAGAACGCACCCTTTTTTGTAGATAACGAAGTCATCACTCTGACTAAAAACGGAATTTGGATCGCGGATGGGCACGAGATTACTCATGAGCCAACAAGAAAGCTTTTTGCTCGAAGCCTGGTACGCGAACCCGACGGGTATACCTTGAAAATTGGCCGAGAGACTAAAAAGATCAATGTCGAAGATACGGCCTATTTTGTAGTGCGGGTCAATGGCGAGTCCGGCCAAGGTTACCAAGTCCTACTCAATGACGAGTCAGAAGAGTTGCTAAAGCCCGAAACTTTGAAATACAAACCGGGCCGGCTGACGTGTCTAATTAAAAAGGGAGCGGAAGAGGCAAAATTTCTCCACGCTCCCTATTTTGATTTACTTAAAGAACTAAAAGAAGACTCTAAACAGTACTTCCTGGTAATTCAGGGGCAATCGTACGCGTTGTCGCAGAAATAAGGTCTTCAGTATTACGCACCATTTCTTCTGACTGCGGCGGTGTTTTGAGTGATTTTAAATACGGCTCATAATGGTCACGGTAAAACGCAGCCCGGTCGTCTTTGTAATCTGTAATCGCGCCAATATGATGGAGAAACTTAACTAAGTACCAAGGAATATCAATTTGATAGGGCAGAAATCCTGATCTTGCGCCCCCCGGATAAAGATGGTGATTATTGTGCCATTCGCCGGCAACATATCCGGGCCAAACACGATTAATCGATAAATCTTCCCAATTAAAATCGATCCCTTTTCGGCGAAGATCTTTTCCACCGCCGTGACCATCGAAATTAAAAGTGCGAACGCCGACTGCCCACACTACCGTCATTCCAAAAATGGCAACCGCAAGCTGGGTGCCTCCGATAAAATAAAATACTCCGTACCAAAAGAGCCAATTAAAGACGTAGTGGCAAATGGTGTAAAACGGATGACAGAGCGAGCCCCATTTCTGGTACTGCTCATAGGAATTAAGCTTTACCCCAGTGTCTCGGAGAAGCTTTTTAAGCTGTGCATATTCAGAGGGATTTAAATTTTGACCGATCCTCTGATGGTTTGCATCGGCTAGAAAGCAATAAAGCCACCCTGCGTGGACGTTATAGGGGTCGCCTGGCAACTCACTTTTTCTATGATGAACATGGTGAGAGATGACATAGACTTCTTCAGGAATAATTTTGATCACTAAATTTCTGAGTAAAAAAATCGCAAATGGGTTTCTAAATCGATAACCGCGGTGGGTAGAATAACGATGAAACCAAAAAGTTCCAAATGAACCCAGGCAAACCATGGAGTAAGTCAAACCTAAAAAAGCGTAATCCCAGCGAAAATATTTAAAAATGAAAATGAAAAAAGGAATGGCAAACAGACTGGTCGTGAACCAGCCAACAAACTGCAGCCAGTTCTTTTTGGATCTAAAAACATTAATACTCTTAAAAAATTCGCGAACGAGCTCCTTATGTGTGGGCACATAAAGCGTACCGTTTCTCTCATATCCATATGTTGGTGGTTCTAAAACACGATCAAAAAAGCTCATAGATCTATCTCCCAAAGCGGCCGTGGCATAATCTCATAACCCGAGTTTTGACGCAAGGGAACATAATCGATTGTTCTAGCTCCGGCTAACCATGCCCCCCCATCAAAAAAGGCTGTGATAAGAAGCGCATATCTCGTTCCTTCGCACTTTTTTCGAAGAACTCACGGGCCTCCCCCCACAATGAGGCCTCATCTGGGATTTTAAAGACCTTTCCTCTAAATTCGTGGCACCCAGGAAACCCGGATGAGTACCAAGCCAGAAATTTACGCGCATGGAGCATCGCTGCCCGGGGTTCGAAACTTTCACTGAGCAAACCGCGCTGCGAATCCATAAGGTCAAGGTATCGCTCTACGGGAGTCTCCACGTATGAACCCGTTCGAAGGAGCTCTCGGGACTGCTCAAACAAAAAGGGGTTTCTTAAAGCCCCCCTGCCAATCATTACTGCATCCACTCCATATTTTCGGTAGCGACCCACGGCAAGCTCGGGGGTCGAAAGGTCCCCGTTTCCAATAATGGGTAACGGACTCTTTGCTTTAATCTCGCCGATGAAATCCCAATCCGCTTCGCCGCTATATCCCTGCGCGCGTGTACGACCGTGGATTGCGACCCAGGCAACTCCAGACTCAGCGGCGACTTTTACAACCTCGAGCGCGTTTTTTGTCCCTGCATCCCAGCCTGTACGAATCTTGATGGGCACCGGAATTTTTACGGATTTCACCATCTCGCTTAAAGTTTTTCCTAACGCCACAGTGTCTCGGCACATGGCGGAGCCAGCGCCCTTTTTAACTACCTTAGGAACCGGACACCCCAGATTGAGGTCTACAAAATCGGCCCCTAAACTCTCAACGACTTGGCAGGCGCGTACTGGGCGATCGGTGTCCTCGCCGAAAATCTGGAGCCCCAAGATGCGCTCTTCGTCGTGAAATTTCAAAAGATCAAGAGACTTTGCGC
>CAYJBA010000325.1:0-3580 GCA_964367865.1 uncultured Bacteriovoracaceae bacterium
CGTTTGTCTGGGATTCGGCGAGGCGACAGGTGGTGACTCGCTGGACGGCGAAGGACCCGGAGTTTCCCAGAGCCGGGCGAGGCTGGCTAATACTTCAGGGGGTGCGCGGCGTGGCGGAGTTTCAGCGCGTCGGCATCGAATTCCCGCAGGCTACAGCCAGACCGAAGCTCCTTGCGAGGAGCATAGTGCTGCGGTGGGATAAGGAGCTTGGGGAGGTCGAGTTTCACATCGGCGGTCTGGATAATGTCTCTTGGCATACCTGGAGTCAGATTCGCTCCGGTTCCAAGCCGGCTGGAACCGTAATACTGAACGAATGTAAGGGACAGTTAAGAGCTACGATTAGCTATGCGAAGCCTGAAGAAGCGGTCAGCCTGGAACCAACGCAAATTTTGCACGTGAGTCTGGCTGGTCAGCTCTTGGAATTGGCAGGCCCGGATGGTGCACTGGACGTGATCGGGCTGAACGACGCCATTGGTGTAATAGAGAAGCTGCGGAAACAGACTACTATGTGGGAAGCGCGGAAAGCGTGTACCGGCAATCCTCGGCGGCCGTGGGGAAACAAAAAGGCGTGGTCGGCGACCGTGGTGCATCTAGGACGAGTGACGCTGAATCGGACGCGCTTTGTCACGGATCAAAACCACGCCTGGTCTAGACGGATTGCAACGCGGATGCGGAGTTGGGGTTGCAGCAAGGTGATCTTTAAAAAACCGGAGGGTTTGGCAGGACATCCCTGGAACTGGAGCCAATTCCAAGAGTTCCTCCGCTATAAAGCGGAGGAAATCGGCGGCTCTTTGGCAGTTGCGGCCTCTGAAATAACCGACATAACCGACATAACAGGAGCGCCCTCACCTAAGAGTACCACGTCGCGGGCAGCGTCACCCGTTTGACCTTCCCCGCTCAAACTCTTGAGGAGTATGCGAATGTCCTCGCTCAAAGATAGCATCGCTCCTCTGGAGAGCCACCTGAAGTCGGTGCCAATGCAGATCGGCGTCTACCAAGACCTTCCCTTTGCGATCATGCGGTACGACCCCACCGATGAATGGGAGCTTCGGCGGGAAATCAAGTTGCTGGCCACTCGCCTGGAGGCGGTTGGCAAAGACGTTCACATCATCGATATGTCGGAAGTGCTTTGGTCTGCGTTGGACAAGGTTCGCCAAAAGGACGATGACGAAGGCTTGGAAGCCGTCATCGCATTGGAGAGGGATCAGGGATACTTAAAAGCCCAGCGTCAAATGACCGACTACCTCTCGATGGAGCAGCGATGGATTCCCCTGTGGGATTTGCTCGCAGAGCGACTGGCCTCAATCAGCCCGGAGAATTCGGTGGTCTTCCTGACTCGTGTGGCAGCGATGTCGCCGGGGATTTTCCGCATGTCGATGCTCCTCGACAAGATGCACGGCAAAACCAAGGTGGCAACGATCCTGTTCTATCCCGGCTCCATCGAAGGCACGACGGGCTTGCGTTTCATGGACCTGAAAGACCGGGATGCACTGGGCAACTATCGAGTCAAAATCTACGGTTGAGGCAAGGATAATCAAATGAAGACCATTGGCGAACTGCTGACACGTGACCTCAGCCGCAAGATCGAGGAGATCATCCAAGTCGATCAGGCGGACGAGCAATCGGTCCATGCCGAAATCACGGAATACATCGCCACCGATAGTATCCGTGAACAGTACCACCATCTCCTCAAAGCCGTCGCTGAGGCTCCCAGCGATCCTCACGAAAGTGTGGGCGTTTGGGTGTCGGGCTTCTTCGGGTCCGGCAAAAGTTCGTTCGCCAAAAACCTCGGCTACGCACTGGAAAACCGCACGGTCCTCGGCAGCAAGTTTGCTGATCTCTTCAAGCAACAACTGGGCGATTCCAGCATCAGCGATTTGCTCGACCTCATCAACGCCAAGACCCCCACCGAGGTGATCCTTTTTGAAGTGGCGAAAGAGGCCGACACTCGGAAGGTCACCCAACGCATTGCCGAGTTGATGTACACAGTGCTCTTGCGTGAGCTTGGGTACTCAGAAGACTTTGACATCGCAGAACTGGAAATCGAACTCGAAGCCGAAGGCAAATTGCCTGAGTTCATCGCCACCTGCAAGACCATCCTGAAAAAAGACCAACTCATAACGGTTGGTAATGGTCCGAATTGTTTTTTGGCAACATAAGGGCTGCTAGGGAAGAGACAAGATCAGTCTAGAAAATATTTTCTATTTTTTCCACATTTTGCATTTGGGGAGGTAATAATAATAATGAGTGCAAAAACCTATTCCAACCTGGAGATCATTGCCATGCCGTATCAGCAACACAAAGAAATGGTGAAAAAACTGAAAAGTCGATTGGAACAGAAAAAAAGAGAAGTAGTAGAGTTGGAGATTTCATTGCGGTATGTGTCCGATTTGAGCGAAGGAAAAGAAGAAGAGGAGGAAGAACCCATACCAAAAGTTGATATGCAGACACCCGACCATTCCAACCGTTTTCAGGATGTTTCTCAAGATGAAGCTATAACAATCATCTTACGAGAAGCATATCCCTATGAACACCATATCAGAAAAATAGCCCGGCTCGTAGTTCGCAATGGATGGGGAAACGGCCGGAAAACAGCCAAAGAAATTACTCCCTCAATCAATGCCACACTAGCCAAAGGGCGAAGAGAAGGGAAATATAAAAAAGTAGGACGAGGGCTATGGAAAATAGACACTCATTATGCCACTGTTGCAGCTGGCTTAGTCCAGAATACAGGCTCAATCCCCAGCTCACAATGTTCTTGAATAAGGCAACAAATATTCTGGCAAAGTTTGTTTTACAGGATCAACCTTGTGCAATTTCATTGAGGCAATCGAACGCTGCAAGAAACAACTGGACGATCTGATTTCTTCTTACCGTGAGTTCCGGGAAAAACTGGACACCCTACCCCCGGAGATTGCAACAGAAGCCAAAAGCCTTTTGGCCGCAGAAGGAGAAAAGCCTTTTGGCCGCAGAAGGAGACAAGAAAAAACCTGAAAGGCCAATCGAACAGGATTTTGTCGGCAAGACGGCGCTGGATTGCGCCAGGACCATTCTTGAATACGAAAGGATGTTCAAAATGAGTGAAACAATTCTGAAATTTCTTCTTGATGAGATGAAAATCGTTCGCCTGAAATGCCGCAATAATAAATGCGGGGTCGTTATTGAAATGCCTGTCAATGACATCGACAAGTTCATTATTGATTGTCAATGCCCATCATGTCGGCAATCGTTCCGAGGACCAAAGGACCTTGGGAGTCCGGATTTTCTGGAGCAATTGTCAAAAGCATTTCGCGGCTTGGCTTTAACCAATGGTGTGGCCGTTGAATTTGTCTTGCCAGGCCAACTGGCCAGCCAAAAATAAAAAATCCGGCTTTTGCGTTTCAGGCTGGCAAAATGCGTTTCAGGGGACTATTCCGTTGCAAAGCCTTGCACAAGGCTGCAATGACCAATCCGCCGTTGCTCCCTTTCTGTATATATCTTATGCACAGATAGAGAGAATGTCAATGAGTAATTGACAAAAATTCCCTTGATTTTTTTGACAGTAAGTAATAATATAAATATTCCCTATCGGAGCCGGTGG
>CAYJBA010000326.1:0-3577 GCA_964367865.1 uncultured Bacteriovoracaceae bacterium
CATGCTGCGATAAAGAATCCCAAAAAAATCCAAAAAAGCACTTCTCGCAAAATTCGCAAAGAAAAAAGAAAACACTGAGTCTTCACCGACACATTACACTTTTTGGATTGTATAAATTTTAATCGCCTGAAAAAAAGTTTTTCGAAATATTTTGCATGTGTCAAAATTAAATTGATAGATTTTATTCACGAATTCAGACTCAATATCTTGGGCCCCAAATATGCAGCCCCATATCTCAGAACTTTGCGTTAAATTTTCATCGGGGGATAATATATGAAATCACTCATTCTATTGTTAGCTCTTTTAATTTCTATATCTGCACAGGCTTCAGATACCTGCATCTATAGCGGGATGTACAATGTTTATGATGTCGATGCGAATGGCAAGGTCGATTCAAACGACTCTTATATTGTCATACTTGGGCTTTTCGGATATTCAGATGATTCTATCAAAGCCACATTGAGCGGCCGGTATGTGAACCGAAATCGTTTTAATACTTACATTAATAATATTAAATTTTTAGGGTATCTGGACATCAATGGAGATGGAATATCAGATGCCTTATCAGATGGTATGATTCTTCATCGCTTCTTGCTGGGTGTGCGAGGCGATGCTTTGGCAGACGGTCTAGTTTCAGCAAATTCTTTGCGTAAAACAGGCCGTGAATTAGAAGATCGAATCGTCGCTAATGTCTTAAATGTTTCTAGTCTTCGTTGCTACTAAGCTTAGTAGTAGTTTGAAAAAATGAAAAGTGGAGGCTCAACACTGCTGAGCCTCCACTTTTCATTTTTATCATCTCAGACTTATCGAATTGTGGGCCCATATAGCACCGTGCATTATATTGAGCAAATTAATCACTAGGTGGACATAATGTAATATATCTATTTGAAATTATTATATTTTTTAAATTAATTCCCCCGTGCCAATTCCGTTAATAACCCCTAAAGTTTGTCTTAAAATTTACACGCCGTGACACATTCCAACGCAGCTCCGCATCCATTAGTCTCTATATATAAGGAGGAACCAAGGATGCATTTCGAAATAGGATCGGCATTTTGCGCTATGCCTTGGAAGAGAGCTGTAATCGAATTCCTCGAGACCGGCCCTCCGCGCGGTATTTAGCGTGGGCGAGCTCGCATGAATTCTGCGGGGCTCACGATCTGTTGGATTGCCTCTGGCCAGAGGCGACCGCGACAGTAAAAAGACTTAAAAATCGGTTAGTTATATAAACCACGGTTATAGAACGGAATTGGGCGCACGCGCCGGGAGGCGCCTGGGGGGCAATAGACCTCAACCCAACGTGGACACTTAAGCTCGACTTTTTAGCCGGGCTACGAACTCCCAGAGACAGCTGGGGTTCAAAATAAAACTCGAGATCGGTTGAGATCTCAAGTATTTGAAATATTAGATTAATTTGAGGCTCGCGAGGACTGAGTCCCTTAAAACGGACTCGAAACACCAGCGGGCCTCATTTTTTTAACCGCTCAGATCACTTGCCTTTTTTGGTTCCCTTGTTACAGTACCGGAAAACGCGGTTACTCCGCACAAGGGGGCACATTTTCAATGCGCGTTAAGCGACTTGAAATACAAGGATTTAAATCATTCAAAGACAAAACGGTAATCCATTTTGATCATGGAATCACTGGCATTGTCGGCCCAAACGGCTGCGGCAAGTCAAACATTGTCGATGCATTTTTCTGGGTTATGGGTGAGCAGTCCTATAAGCACATGCGCGGAACTGGCAGCGATGATCTCATTTTTAATGGGAGTTCGAAATATTCGCCGCTCGGTCTCGCCGAAGCCACTCTCGTTTTAGAAACAGATGTTGTTGATACTGAAAATGCACCCGCCGGTGCGACAGTTGCTGACGTTCCAGTTCATCTTCGCGCCAAAGAAATTTCTGTTACACGTCGACTCTATCGCGGTGGCGAAGGCGAATATTTTATTAACGGTGTTCATGCACGCCTAAGGGACATCCAAGAGCTTTTCATGGATACGGGCGTCGGCGCAAAAGGTTACTCTGTAATTGAACAGGGGCAAATCGGTAAGATCGTCAATGCGAAGCCCGAAGAGCGACGCCTTCTGATCGAAGAAGCAGCCGGAATAGCAAAATATAAGGCTCGCAAAAAAGAGTCCATTCGAAAGATGGAAGCTGCGCAAGCAAACCTTTCTCGCCTCACAGATGTGATTCAAGAAATTGAGCGCAACCTTGCATCGCTTGAGCGACAGGCCCAGAAAGCGCGCCTCTACAAAAAATATAAAGACGAGCTTCTCGAAAAAGAAATGATTTGGGGGCGGAGAAAATACTTAATTATCCGCCAAAAATTAGAGGCTCTGAAAGCAACCCGTGAGGCGCTTGAGCAAGAACTCACAGGACTGAGAGCCGCGATTCAAACAGCCGAAACCACAGTCGAAACAGACCGCATCGCACAGCTGACCGACACCAAGGCCGCCGAAGAGCTTCAGGAAAAAATTCAAAAATTATCTGACGAACTCACCCGAGAAAAAAGCGCGTTAGAGCTATCGCGCCGCCGCCAGAGCGACCTCCATTCGAGAGTGGAGTCTCTTTCGCAAGAGCGCACTGAGCTCGACTCAGCCATCGAATTTGAAAAAACAAAGTTTACTGCCAACGAAGCTGAAGCCCTGGCATCGGATGCTTCCTTTCAACGAGCTGCTCAAGAGGCCGCACTAGCTGACGAACGCGCACGCGAATCCCGAAGTGAAACCTCTCGCGTACGAACGGAGCTCGATTATTTTAAACAAGAGCTTATGGGGGGTATCACTCGGTCATCAGATCTCACTTCGAAATCAGCCGGATTGATCAGCCGAGTAGAGTCTGCTGAAATTCAACTTGAAAAACTAAAAGTTCAAAGCCAGGGTATCGAGTCAAAACACACTCAGGCAAAAAATGAGGCTCTCAGCGCGTCTGACTCCGTTCAATCCCTACTGACTCAAAAAGATTTTCATAAACAGAATCGGGATGCGTTGAGCATCGAGCTACAGAAGCTTAAAAAATCCCAGGACGATGCATATGAAGCGCGTGTAGCTTCCGAAAAAAATCTAAATCTTTTACGCTCAAAACTCGAAGGCTTAAAAGAACTCAATGCGTCTCACGAGGGCTTTGGCGATGGACCCAAAGCGGCTCTCGAATACGCACGATCAAAGGATGGAGCCGACAAGCTTTTAGCTCTCGCAAGCTTTCTTGAAATATCAGATGGGTACGAAACTGCGATCGAAGGCTGGCTTGAAGATAAGATTGAAAATCTTGTTTCGTCTGACACCTGCCTTGCGATGGAGACACTCGATCACTTACGCGAAGAAAAATTAGGTAGAGCATCGATTCAAGTCGCCCCCACGATTGCCTATCAGGCTTTTTCGTCCAAATTTGGCGAAATTCGCGAGATTTTAGAAAATGCAGGGTTTCAGGTTCATGGTGAGCTCGTTGATTTTGTTGGCTTTAGAAAAACACAATCTGAACTTGAAAAGTTAAGTCATGAAGTTGCTGCAAGACTTCTCAATCATGCCTGTGTCGTCGAGTCATTCGAACCGATGGCAGCTTTTATTGGCAATAAAGGAT
>CAYJBA010000327.1:0-2109 GCA_964367865.1 uncultured Bacteriovoracaceae bacterium
CCACCTTAGCAGTCTCTGCAACCCACCCTCCCTCAGATCCATCCGGGTTAATATGCCGGTGAGCAGGGACCAAGCCATTGCCATCGTGAAAATTGTGCACAAGCACACTCCCTTACTTCGGATTATTAAGGCGGACCTTCAGAGAATCAACTGCTTCGCCGCCCCAGCGAGGAGTGCGGACCACAGCGGCCCTCGCCTGATCCAATGCCTCATTCATAGCGTCCAGGATTACCTCCTCCGCATCTCGGAACGCGGTCTTGTCGCCCTCCAGCCCCAACCTACGAACAAGCAACAGTGCGAACATCGTAGGATCTTCAATCTCTCGTTGTGTTAGCTTTTGCATTTTCATCCTCCAAAAATCTTGCGAAGAAGTTCATCACGACGGGACTTCATGTTCTGTTCGGTTTGCTGCCAGGACAGGATCGTTTGGTCACGATTGTGACCATGTGAGTCGACCCTCTCTACCCAGTCTTGAGCATACCACCAATTCCCCACTCGCACATGTGGCCTGTCTGTGGAAACGGGCTCGGTAATCACACCAACAGTACCACAGGTCTGATTCATCCATGGCCGCCAGCCGGGATCCATATCTTTGTCCGCAGGCGGCTTGGCCATGATGCGAACTACATCACCCACCTTGAACATCAGACTCCTCCTTGTAACGGTCACCCAGGGCAGTCCGTACGCGACCCTTAAACAGCTTGCAAAATCCAGTATCATTCATGCTCATGAAAGCATGCTGTACCGACAGTGACTTGCCCGCTCGCGTAGTGAACAATGCCGCAGGATACTCTAACCCACGAGATTGGATTGTCAACGCGAAATCCTTCTGTACCGGAATCTCGCGACATTCGTTGAAGACTGCCTCATGCCGAGCCACCGTCTCATTGATGATTCCGGCCACCGTATCCAGGTCCTCCTTGTACTCCGGGAAATGCGTGGTGATTTCCTCGTAGTCATTGGACTTGGCCAGTAGAATCAAGTTATTGATTCCCTGCAGCCCATCCTTAGCTCGGTGCAGCTGAACGTACTGGTCGCTCTTGATCTTCACCCGGTTGAAGTTGCCGTCCACCACCACGAAACCCTCCAGTTCCGTAGCAGCGTGTTTGTTGGCAAACTCTGCCACCTCAACTGCATTGCTGAAGCGGTATGACTTGGGGATCGGCGCCACATTTCCGTGGACGCTGAGCCGCTCTTCTTGTAGGGTCTCGATGTTACGGATAGCCAGCAACTTCGCATAGAATCCATCATGGCGCACCACTACCATGTTATGGACAGAGCAGACCTCGAAAGTCCAGGTTTCATTCTGCGGCTGACCATCCAGAGCATCGCCTACACTGGTCATGCACCGTTCAATCAGATTCCTCCAGGTAATCACACCGGAATTGACAGTGTTGCCGCAAATATCACTAGGTAGCTGGAATCGAGTAGAGTACTCAAAACCCCTAGTGTGCGGACTCCACCACCGATTGACCATGCTGCCATCGATCTTCTCGTAGACCCGAGAAGAATCCCAGTCAATCTGATCTGCCTGATCTTGCCCGAGATTCATGAATTTTTCAAGACCAAAGGCAATCAGTTCAAATGATTCCGCATCTAGTACCAACCCTCGGCAGACCCATCCGTACGGCTGATTGAAGTTTACACTTATCAAATCATAATCGAGCAATAAATGCCTGCCATCCGACTTACCACGAATGCCATGCTCCCGCTCGAAATCCTCCAGCGTCTTACCAGATTTAAGATACTGCTGAGTCGCAAGTAACGATGATCTTGCCCGTCCCTTCATCGATCTCTCCATTGGCCAGCTGAGCCCGCCAACTGTACACGGTTTGAAAGTGCTCATTTAACATAGCTGAAACTTGCATGGGAGGCACCCCGGCTAACAAGTGCCGCACCACCTCGAATCGTCTTCGATCAATTTGTGACCAAGAAATCTCTCCTATGTTAGCTATATAGGATTCGAAAGTTTCAAACTTCTTGCTCGGATAAAGGCTACGACCCGTTTCGTAAATTGCTTGGCCAGCCTCACAGGCCTTCCTGCCTACCCATGAAAGTGCGTAACAATTTTTAGCTTTCTTGATTCTGTAATGACCTGACACCGGCACA
>CAYJBA010000327.1:2119-3576 GCA_964367865.1 uncultured Bacteriovoracaceae bacterium
GCGCTAGCGACACTCCTCTGTAAATTCTTTGGTCCCCACGAATGAAACCTGTAGATACTTGGAGCCTGCCCCATTATCACAAACACTCACACATCCGTCACCATCTATATAACCGCGTATAAACGCATAAAATAAATGCGATGGCAGTACATCAGGGTATGTATAAGTTAGACTTTTCCTGGGTACAATACCAAACTTTGCCAGCTGGGCGCTGAGTTTGGGTGATGTGAATCCAAAACCGTGATGAGGCGCTCCGTTTTTTGGAAATTTGGTTTTAATGCTCCCCTGGCACCCGATTAAAGCATGGGCGTACTTAATCATCTTATACCCATGTTCGCCCGACTGGCTCAAGCTAATCCAATTATCATGATCTCGGACACATCCGTCCGACGCCATCAAGCCCAGAAACCACGCCTGCTCTTCACCCAACTCATCTAAAAAATCGTCATTTACTGCATATTTTCGATCCCCACCACCTCTAGGTCCACGCATAAAATTCTCCTTTGCAAGCCTGCAATTGGATTTGCAGAGCTACGCAATATTGGAGAATGATTAGTAGTTACTTTCTTTGCCTAGGACTCTCGATGATTTCGATACGACTCAAATCCTTCCCGCCAATCCGCTGGTAGTCAATGCCACCATCAGTATAGGTTTGATTCTCGCAACTGCACTGCACAAAGTCATGGCGATGCTTGGATTCCAGCACCTCCAAACAATCCTTGCACAGTACAATGTTCCGGGGTTTATCATCAGCGCCTTTCATGATCGACCTCCCTGCATCATCAACTGCAGGTAGATAGTGTTAAGATCATCATAAACCGACTGCACCTTAAGTTCCCGTTGCTGCGCCTCTTCCCTCGCCTTCGTGTAGGAGCCCTCGGGAGCTGTCTGATAATCCCTGCCGTGCGGGCGCATTTCTGCAAGCACGGAAAGTAGGTTATGGCAGGCATCAGCCGCGGCCAGCACCTGCGTCATCAGGGACTCTTTCGAACTGCCATTCATGTTGATCTGGGGGGCCTGTACAATGTTACTCATAATGCGGCCTCCGAGTAGTCTCCTCAGGAAATTCTTCCTGAGTAGTGCAAATACGGAACTCGTGGTCTCCTGCAGTGCCCAGGACAGACCCACGTCCATACCTAGGCCGAGGGTATTCCTCCCCAAGCCTCTCAAGAGCGCTCACCACGCCCTCACTACCAAAGACCTTGCGCACATCTTCAATGGTAGACCAGTCGTAATACCACCCACCTTCCTCAGGACCACCATAACGGCGATCCTGGTGAGTTACAACCACAAAGAACTTCTGAAGCTTCTCGCCATCGGGGCACTCCAAAGCCTCGCGAGCAGTTTCAGAAATACTCGTCCGACCAGTATCAGGAATGTCAATCATACAACCTCATCTCTTTTTTCGGTGGGAATCAGCCGAGCGCCGATAATCACATCCATCAGCACCGCACGGG
>CAYJBA010000328.1:0-3567 GCA_964367865.1 uncultured Bacteriovoracaceae bacterium
CCTGCACCGCTCGATTGTCGCTAGAGCGCCCCAAAATATCCCCAGCCTCTCGGTCGCCCAAAGGCAGGCTCTCTGGAACAAAGTCTATACCCATCCCATCGCGGGCCTCGATGATCCCGAAAAGCTCAAGAAATACGACCCCGATGGATTTCGCGGGTTTTGCTTTCTCCGCGCCGAGACGGCTTATCTGGAGGCGCTTGAAATGGGGCTGGCGTTACGCTTAAAATGGCCGGTAAATTTTTTCGCAGGTTGAATTTTGCGTTCAGCCATTTTTCACACTCCTCCCTACACTTTAGTGAGCAAAATCTAATCTTATTGCGTGATTGCGAAGCGCTCGAATGAGTTTCGCGCTGTGCTCTGGGCCGCGCGTCTCAAGCGTTAACGCTACGTCCGTTTGATCAATCATGGTTGAGGGTTCGCTCCTGTCATGAATTGCCTGAATGACGTTTGCTCCCTCACGTGCAATTAAATCTGTAAGTCTAGCCAATGATCCGGGACGATCAGATATATGCGCATTAACCCGAACGCGCCTACCCGCCCGAATTAGCCCGCGATCAATGATACGAGAAAGAACATTAACGTCGATATTTCCACCGCTAATAATAAGTACTACTTTTTTGCCACTTAACTTGCCTTTGATTTTTTCTAAAGCGGCAAGAGGTAACGCCCCAGATCCCTCCGCGACGGTTTTTGCTTTTTCAAGCAGAGTCAAAACAGATGCAGCGATCTCCTCATCATCAGCAAGAACAAATCCAGTAAGCTGATGAACCAGCATTTTTCTTAGACTCTCGCTCGCTTGCGAAATAGCAACACCGTCTGCAAATGTATCTACTCGATCTAGCTTTACAGCGCGGCCCTTTTTTAATGAAAGCGCCATCGATGGCGCGCCCTGAGCTTGACACCCAAAAAGTTTTACTGAGGGCTTGAGATCTTTCATCACACAGGCGATCCCGGCTAAAATTCCCCCGCCACCCACTGACGATATGATCGCATCCACATCTGGAAGATCTTCCAGAATTTCAAGTCCCACCGTTCCTTGCCCCGCAATGATGTGAGCGTCTTCGAAGGCGTGGATAAATACGCGTCCTGTCTTACGCGCAATCTTTCGAGCCTCTTGAAAGGCGTCATGATAGGACTCCCCATGAAGCAAAATCTCCGCGCCTAAGTTTCTCGTATTTTGCACTTTAACAATCGGAGCACTCAGCGGCATGACGATCAAAGCCTTTACGCCGAGTTGTTTAGAGGCCCAGGCCACGCCTTGGGCGTGGTTACCCGCGCTTGCCGCGATTACTCCACGGCGCTTTTGCGCGCGGGAGAGTTTAGAAATAGCGTAAGTTGCTCCCCGGAGCTTAAAAGATCCGATGGGCTGCATGTTCTCGAGTTTTAGATACACCTCGCAGCCCATGGAGTCTGAGATCCAGGAGTTTCGAATCAAAGGCGAGGGGAGCACCCATTTTTGCAATTCGCTCTTTGCGTCCTGAATATCTGCGAGCGTTACGGTCAATCCCATAAAATATCAGGCTACCGTGATCGCAGAATCTAAATAAACGTCCTGGATAGCGTTAATCAGTGCAAGGCCCTCTTTCCACGGCTTTTGAAAAGCTTTGCGGCCCGCAATGAGTCCCATTCCACCTGCACGCTTATTGATCACTGCGGTTTTTACGGCATCAGCCAAATCCGAGGCCCCTTTACTTTCGCCTCCCGAGTTAATCAAGCCGATTTTACCCATATAGCAATTGGCAACCTGATAACGGCAAAGATCAATGGGGTGATCCGTTGTGAGCTCAGTATAAACTTTTTCGTGGGTCTTTCCGTGTTTGGTGGCTTTATATCCCCCATTGTTAGTGGGTAGCTTTTGTTTAATGATGTCTGCGTTGATCGTCACGCCCAGGTGATTGGCCTGACCTGTAAAATCCGCGGCAGTGTGATAGTCCACGCCGTCTACTTTAAATCCGTTATTGCGAGTGTAGCACCATAGAATGGTCGCAAGACCCTGGTCATGTGCCATTGCAAAAGCTTCGCTTACTTCTCTAATTTGCCGAGCACTCTCGGCCGATCCAAAATACACCGTCGCACCCACGGCCACTGATCCCATATCCGCAGCTTGTTTCACCGAAGCGAACATCGTCTGGTCAAATCGATTAGGAAAGCTCAAAAATTCGTTGTGATTGAGCTTCAAAACGTACGGAATTTTATGAGCGTACTTACGGGCGCTGAGCGAAAGAACACCCAAAGTGGAAGCTACTCCGCTGCATCCAGCTTCAATTGCAAATTTTACGATATTGTCCGCATCGAAGAACTCTGGATTGGGAGCAAACGAGGCGCCCGCAGAATGTTCAATTCCCTGATCCACTGGAAAAATAGAAACATGGCCAGAACCCCCTAGGCGTCCTGCATCCATTAGAGTTTGAAGGCTTCGTAAGACGCGGGTGGGTCTTGCTGATTGAGCGAAAATTTCACTGACACGTTGAGGCGACGGAGAGTAAATCTTCTCCTTCGGTATGCCCTTGCAGCGATGCTCGAGCAGGCTCTTTGCTTCTTTTCCCAATAGCTCTTCTAAATTGAGTTTCATGAGAAATGGGTATTCTAAATCCCTAAGAATAGCAACGGTTTGTGCCCAGCGTCAGGGGGCGTTAATCGTCGTGAGTATGTCCCGGCAAAGCGACCGGCGCGTCCGAATGAGTGTGGCTTTCGGCCGAGCCTGATTCGGGCTGCCCAAGTGGTACGTGGCATCCGTGGCAGCCATGCATTGTGGACTCACGCAAATCTCCCTGACCGCCGATGGCGAACTTAGAAATCAGTTTTTCAGTGTCTTTACTTTGGCATTTCGGACATTTGCCATGATCAGGATCACGATCAGAGGTGATCTGTTCGAATTTTACTTTGCAGGCTTTGCATCGAAACTCACGTAGCGCCATACCCCAAGTTTACCATATTTTTCGATGGCAATTGCTTTTCGCCAACCCATCGTGTTTAAAGACAAAAGTGCGACCCCGTAGCTCAGTTGGATAGAGCAGGTGCCTTCTAAGCATCAGGTCGGGAGTTCGAGTCTCTCCGGGGTCGCCATAATTTTAAAGCTTTTGAGACCGGGCGCACTCCTATGACTAAGAAAAAAATTAAGGTGGAATTTAAAGGAAGCAAATTTTGGGTCATTTTTTGGACCCTCCTATTTTTTCCCATCGCCATGATTTTACTTCTCACGCAGGGACAGTTTTCAACCGAATCTAAAACTTATTCGTTCAGCTACGAAGGCTCTGTTTTTTGGCTGGGATTTTGGACGATCTTCTTCTTTCCGATCGCGTTTTTACTTTTGTTTTTGAATGGATTTTCAATGATCGAAAAATCTCGGTAAATTTGATTTATTCCTGGTCAGTTTCATCCGCAAAACCGACCAGGAATAAATGTGATGCCCGTCCTAGGCAGTCACAAAGATCTAGCGTCCTGCTAAATCGCCCTTGAGCGTCTCCGGGAGAACTCATCCGCAAGCTCTCCCAAAGACGGCCCTAGTAGCGTCCTCCCTCCAGAGGATGGCCACAGGCTGTATAAATCCGAAGGATCTCCATGTCT
>CAYJBA010000329.1:0-3538 GCA_964367865.1 uncultured Bacteriovoracaceae bacterium
ACGAAGATGCCAACTTTAGCCCGGACGGAAATTTTATTGTTTTTAGTTCAAACCGCACCGGACAACAAAATATTTATGCCATGAATGTGGACGGAACTTTTGTCAAGCGCTTGACCTACGGACTAGGTAATTGCGTAGCGCCTAGATGGTCAAACCCCCCTGAAAATGTTTCGTCCTCTGCAGCGCCTTAAAATCGGAGAAATAAAATGGAATTACCCATTGAACAGGAAGTTCAAGCAAAACTTAAACGGAGATACCTCGAGCGGCTTGCTCAAAAGGTAAAAAAGATCAGACGGGATCTGCTTGAGCGAAACTGGCAGCAACTACGAATTGAGTCGCACCATCTTCGAGAAAGCGCAGATAGCTTTGGATTTTCTGATCTTGCAAACAGGGCCGAACAGGCAGGCAATACCATTCCACAAGGAAATCTTTCTAAAGCTAAAATACTTCCCGGTGCCCGCATTGCGTTTGAAAACCTGACTTCTGCGATTGACGATTTACTTACAGAAAATTCAATCTATCGCGATTAGTTCAATTTTAGGTTAAGGTAAAACTCTATGAGCAAAGAACGCGTTGTCGTCGTCAATGGTGTAAGAACCCCGTTTGTTCGTGCAAGGACGGTATTTAAAAAAATGCCCGGTTCTGCCTTAGGCGGGGTTGTACTTCGCGAACTCGTGGCGCGATCCGATCTGGACCCAAAACTTATAGAAGAGGTTTATTTTGGAAACGTTTGCCCCCCGTCCGAGGGAACTGACATTGCTCGCGAATGTCTTTTTGATTCGGGGCTTCCGCCCGAAATTCCATGTACTTCGGTTAATCGCTACTGTGCTTCGGCCGGCGAAGCTGCTGCGGGTATCATGGCAAAAATTCAGGCAGGTCATATTGAGATTGGTGTCGCAGGCGGAGTCGAGTCCATCAGCATGCTACGTGCACTTTTTAGTCAAGATGCGACTGACTATTTTCAAGATTTCGCCAAGGCTAAAACTGCGGCTCAGAAATTTGCTTTCTTATCGAAATTCAGGCCCGGGCTTTTCGCCCCTCATGCGCCCGGAATCAAAGAGCCCACCACCGGACTCACGATGGGGCAATCTGGAGATTTAATGGCACGCGAGTTTAAAATCACGCGTGAGGCGCAGGATAAGTTTGCAGTCGATAGTCATCTTAAAGCCCACAATGCGTGGGAGCGCGGATTTTATCGCACTCACGTTGTCGGCGTTTCAACTCCGGATGGCAAGGTCATAGATCGCGACACCGATGTGAGAGGTGATACTTCGGTAGAGAAACTTGCGGCACTTAGACCTGTATTTTACAAAGACGGGACAATTACGGCGGGAAACGCAAGTCCGCTCACCGATGGTGCGGCTGGAGTTCTACTCATGTCAGAGCGCAAAGCCCAAGAACTTAAGATGCACCCCATGGGTATTATTCGCGGATATGCTGCTGCGGCCGTGGATATTAAAAAAGAGCCTCTTTTGATTGGTCCAGCCTATGCGATGCCCCGCGCGCTCAACCACGCTGGCGTGACCTGGGATCAGATTGATCTTTTTGAGATTCACGAAGCGTTTGCAGGGCAGGTTCTTGCTACGCTTAAGGCCATTGAATCTAAAGAGTGGTGCAAAGAAAAAATGGGATTGGACCGAGCGATTGGGAACGTGGATTTATCCAAGCTCAACGTCAATGGTGGCAGCATCCCGCTTGGTCACCCATTCGGAGCGACGGGCGCTAGACTTATTACCCAGACCCTTCAGGAACTTCGGGCCAGAAAAAAAAGCTTGGGCCTGATTTCGATTTGCGCGGCCAGCGGCTTAGGCATGGTTTTGATTGTAGAGGCGTTTTAGACGCTAACTAGTTGGAACCAAGGTCCAATATTCTGATGGCCCTGGGCGCCGGAAAATGAGAAAATTGGATGATGGTGAAGCGGTCCTTAAATCTGCTCCAAATTTCATTTCTCCTTCTCTTGCAATTTAAAAGTACCTTAGCGGCAGCTGTAGGCGAAATTCAACCTACAAAGGTATGCAGCAGCCCTGGCGTTTGCGTGATTGAATGTGACCCCACTCACCATCTAGAACTATTACTACATAATCTAAGATCGGATCTGAGCGAAAAAAATACAGACTTAGACTATTCGTCATTAAATCAATATTTTGATTTCCTAAATAAAGTGAGAGCTTGTCAAATATCAAATGACATTATTCCGGCTCCTTGCTCTTCTATTTTTGAGGATCAAACGCCCCCGCCACCTGGCACAAGACCCATAGGAGCCAATTTATTGCTGCTTTCCGGAACAGATATGAAGTCTTGCCAAAAACAGCCTGGAATTAAACTTAAAGATGGTAATTACTGGGGAGACGGGTGCCTCAGAAAAGCTGTTTGCACGCCTGATTGTGACCCTGAGAGTCGTGTTAAAGGTCTCGCAACCGGTATAAAAAATGAGTTTGAAAAATTTGGTGAGATCAGTCCAAAATCGGAAACCGTAGTTCAATATATTCAGTACATAAATAAAGTTCGTACCTGCCAAATTGCCACTCAACAAGTTCCAAAGGGATGTGAAGTGCCGGTTAGGATTGGAAAAAATCTTAATTTTGGATTCGAATTGGAAGTAAATATTCCTATTTCACCGGTTTACCCTGAAGGCACAAATTTCACGGAATGTAACGCTAAACCGGGAATCAAGCTTTCTGACAAAAAATTTTGGGGGACAGGATGTGACTTAGTTGCAACTTGCAGAATTCATGAAAAGGAGTTTGGTAGAGGCGGACAGGTGGCCAATAGTAATGGATTCGTCATTGCAAATACCGGGGGTCGAGGACAATTCAGTCTTCCCGCGCAAAATCAGCGAACCTGCAAAACTGTCGAAAAAAAATCAGCGAATAATATTATAGAAACTCAACAAAACTCAGATCGGGCATTTGTACTTTCAGGGACTCCATATAGTAAGAATTCCTCCATATTGATTTCTGCCGGACCCACTGAAACAAATGATCCATTTTCGGCGAGTCATCAAATTCGGGCAATGCAGGTATCAATTGACGGTCAGGCAAGCGGCAAAAGTGACGATTCTCAAGAGCTCGTACTCAAAACTCGAAAAGATAATGAAAAAGCGATCGCAAGATTTGAGTGGTCTCTAGGAGCTTATGTCGACGTCGATGGCGAAAGTGGAAAAATAATTGGGTCGAATTTTTTGGACCCAATCGTTTATGGCCCTCAATGCGCGGCAGGTATCACCAGAGATACCCCTCCAGCAAAAACTGCTCCCATCTATAAGAGATATCCAAATGGCCGCCCTGTTCATACGCCCCAAATCAAACTGCTTGAAGGTCAATCCTACGTCCCAAAGAATGCTGTTTTCCTAATAACACAGTAATATCAACATTTTATGTTGCTGCAGTTTTGTTATCCGTAGTACAATACATTTTCACTCAACTACCCCTTGACTTACCTATGTAAAAACTATATTGTCCGACTCGCCTTTAGATAAAAAAGGCAGGGTTCGTGAAAAAAGTTCCGGTTCTAATGCGGAGCACGAAACCGAAATCTG
>CAYJBA010000330.1:0-3519 GCA_964367865.1 uncultured Bacteriovoracaceae bacterium
GCTTCTGCAAAAAGGTTTAATACGACTTCGCTATCTGAATGAGTCAGCAGATGTCGTCTATATTTATTTTTTAACTCAGCAGTCAGATGCTCACAGTTAACGATATTTCCGTTGTGTACTAGGCCCAGCCCGTAAGGGAAGTTGAGTAAGAAGGGCTGAACGTCGACTAGGTCGCCTTTTCCAATTGTGCTGTACCTCACATGACCGATAGCCAGGGTGCCGGGAAGCGCTTCGATTTTCTCGCGAGTAAAAACGCTCTCGACTAGGCCCAGATTTTTGACTCGATGAAATCCGTCCGTATCGTATGTCAAAATCCCGGCGGCATCCTGCCCTCGATGTTGAAGCGTGGTAAGTCCTAAAAAAGCTTCGCGCGAAGCTTCTTCAGTTCCGATCAGACCGACAATTCCGCACATGATCCTCGTATATCATAGTGGCCCTGAGCATCGAGAAGGAATTCCCAGGATTTGTTCAAATATAGCTCTGCGTCATTTATGGGTCGGACCCGACTGAAAAATGACGTCTTTTTATTCATGCTGGTTGAAACCCAGATTTTAAACCTTTAGAATCAATCATGACAACAGGGAGGTTTAAGTGAGATGAGCGCAAACGGAAGTCCGGTCACCGGCGTGATCGACGAAAAACTCGTAGTGATTGACTTTGGAAAGCACGAGGGAAAAACCGTTCAAGAAATCGCTGAAGCTGATCCAGATTTTTACCAAAAGCTGGCAAGCGAAAAAGAAAACGGAATTTTCGCGATTCGTCGACACAAAGATAAAACATTTAGACTCTATATTAATCCGCTATCGAACATTGACCACTGAGGTCAATCGCAAGCTGGTGAGTCTGACCATTCTCCTCGAAACACTTCGACGGCAGGCCCGGTCATAATTACCGGTTTGCCCACACCTTTCCATTCTATCTTGAGAACTCCACCTGGTAATTCGACCTCGAGTGGACTTTTCGCACGGCCCAAAAAAATGGCCGCTACTGCGGTCGAACACGCACCCGTACCGCAGGCCAGGGTCGGACCCGCACCGCGTTCCCAAACTCTGAGTTTAATCTTATGGAGACTCAGCACCTGATAGAAATCCACATTAGTTTTATTTGGAAACCGAGAGTGATTTTCGATCACTGGCCCCCAAGTTTCGAGCGGAACAACCGATACGTCATCTACGGCAAATACAGCGTGAGGAACTCCCACTTCGACGCCAAGGTACAAATGGTCTTTGCCATTGAGATTAAGTACTTCTTCGCGCAATGATTGCAATTTCGGAATCCCCATACCCACACGAACCTGATTTCCCTGGAGTTCAACGGGCAAAACTCCAGCTAAGGTCTCAATCCGGTAACTTGCTTTTTTAATCGCCCCGTAACGGTTGAGATAAAGCGCGATCGCACGAATTCCATTTCCGCACATTTCCGCCATTGATCCATCGGCGTTTAAGATCTCCATCCGAGCGTCAGCCCTGCCGTTTTTGACAGGTTTGAGCCATAACACTTGATCAGCGCCGATACCCAATCGTCGATCACTGATTTTTTGAGCGGTCTCTGGTGTGAGTTCTGAGAGAGTTTTGGAGTTTAAATCATCTATGACAATGAAATCATTTCCAAGACCCTGCATTTTAGTGAACTTAAGACCCATGCAGTCAGTTAAATCATAAAATCAGCACAATTACTCGCCGATAAAACTGATTTAGTAGCCATCTGCCCGCTCAGCTTTATCCGCTCGATTATCACCGCTCAAAGCACGACTGTATTGCGCGACACCCCGTTTAAGATTGCGCACAAGCGTGCCACAACTTCTATTTGGAGCCTGTGTATCTAGCTGCTTTCTCAATTCCTCTGGGGTCAGAGATTTCATTCTCTGAACTTTCCTTTCGCAATCCTGCCTACCTTGCTGCAGCGATCCTTCTAAATTTGCCTTGTATGTGAAACTTTCAAAACCGGGCGCATCTGAAATGGTATTGGCAAGATCCCAGATCGAACCACCATCGCGGACTCCTGATTGCTCCTGACAAAAATCAAACTCGGAGGCACAGGCTGCTACAGCGTCCGCGCTGGTTGCCATGGTTGCTCCCAGCTGACCTGCTATCTCTTTTCGACAAGTCGTTTCTAATCCCTGTAGCTTTCCAATGGACATTGCTATTTTAGTATTCTCCTCTTGAAATTTATTGGTGGCTTCGCCTAGCGAACTGATTGAATCGGCAAAATTATTGCCTTTCACATCGAGGTACGGTTGGCTTGCCGCGATGGCATCTTGAATAGTCGTAGTCCCTGAACCACCCCGTCCGCCTCCACTCATTTGGTAGAGTCCATCTTCGTCCTTGGTAAAATTACGGCCCGTTTTCAATTGGATATCAATTCCGCGAGCGCCCAAACTTCCTAGCGAAGTATTAATCGCCTTGAGTCTCGCATCCAAATCCCGCATCTGAGGCCCAAGCATGGCTGCTACTCTTTTTGTAAACGCATCCACGCTATTGTTGGCCTGCAAAATATAATTTCTCTTAAAATCACCCACTCTTTTTACTTCTTCACTTAAGTTTCGGTCCGTATTTTCAAGAGCCGTCACACAGCCTTTGAGTCCCTGACAGGTAAAACTAATTGTATTTTCGGCCTTGGTTCCGCGGATCTGCATCTGAATGCCACCGACCGGGATTCCGTTTGCCGGAGTGCCGCTGATTAAAGCCTCCATGTTTCCCCTAAACTGCTTCACGCAACCTAACTGAACATCCGGAGTACTGCTTCGGCAGCGACCGACATCGAGCGGAAGATTGAGTCCCGTAAGCCCGGACATATTGTCCTGCCACTGACTTTGATATCTTGTGAGCAAATTATTAACAGTTCCTTGTAAAACTTGATCTCCTTTATCAGCGCCAATCCTCGCTTCGTAAAGTGCCGTGCCAGGATTGTCTTTTTCGCGTGCCACTCTCCTGTTCGCGTCCGAAAAACAAGATTTTAAAATATTCACAGTGTTGCCACGAATGTCAAAGCCCCGACCATCCAGTCCCGAAAGTTGTGAACCGAAAGCTTTTTCAACATCAGCAGAAGTCTTGATCGTAGAAAAATTATCTCGCATCGTCATGAGGTAATCCGCTGCGTTTTTATTCGCCTTCGGCATTTCGTTCATAATGCTCGAAAATATACCGTTTAATATTTTAGCCGAATTCTTTGCGTCTTCTTTAGCCTTTTGTGACCGGTCGAGTTTGCCACCGACTAAATGTTGGTTCTCCCAGTATCTACACATGAGCCAATCGCAGGCAGTTCCTTTAGCGCATCCCGAGTTAAACGCCTGCTCGGGCCTATTTTCGCCAGGTCTCAATGTATCGCACAGGTAGCGAGAGTCCTGCTTTTGAGAAAAACAATTTTGGGCCTCAGCCCCCACCTTCTGCGAATAAAGTTCAGCAAGTTTTCCACGCGCAGTTTTGGAATCTTTTACCATCGAATCGAGCTGCGTTACTTCGGCATCCATTGCAGCTAGCATCCCTTGGCTCTTATCTAAAAGTTGCCGGAGTCCGGGTT
>CAYJBA010000331.1:0-3510 GCA_964367865.1 uncultured Bacteriovoracaceae bacterium
CGTGTGCTCTTCCGATCTATCCCTAAGCTCAGCAGCTCTCTCAAACTGAAGCGATTTTGCAGCAGTTTTCATTTCATTCTCCAGTTTGGATGTAATCCCCCGAATATCCTTTATATCTGTAAAAAACTCTCCCGCAATTTCACGTATCTCCTCGATTCTAGCTTCAGAGTCCAGCAGGTCTAAATTTCCAAGAGCTGCTGCTGGTGACTCTGTCGCACTCCAAAGACTTCGACCATGGCCGGAACCCGCCCCAGTCCTCAGCGCGCGTTTTGCAAGCAGCGCTGAGTTTTTGGGCTCATCGTCTGTTTCTCCGAGTGTCGGCGTCATGGGAGCGGGAATAGCTTTCTGAATCGTTTGAGGAGTAATGCCATGTTCTAAATTATATTTTTCCTGAAGGGTCCGGCGCCGCGAGGTTTCATCCATTGCCTTTCTCATGCTCTCTGTCATCTTTTCAGCATAAAAAATAACATGCCCATCCACGTTTCTCGCGGCCCGACCCGTAGTTTGAATCAATGATCTAAAGCTCCTTAAAAATCCTTCCTTATCCGCATCTAAAATGGCTACGAGAGACACTTCGGGTAAATCCAGACCCTCCCGAAGTAAATTAATTCCAATTAAGACGTCAAAAACTCCAAGTCTTAAATCCCTCAGTATTTCGATGCGCTCAAGCGTTTCAATATCCGAATGGAGGTATTTAACCCGGATCCCTTTTTCTTGATAAAATCGCGCGAGATCCTCAGCAAGTTTTTTAGTCAACGTAGTTACGAGTACTCGCTCATTTTTCTCCACGCGCTTTCTAATTTCAATTAAAAGATCATCCACTTGGGTGGACGCCTTTTTGACCTCAATCACCGGATCAAGCAATCCGGTGGGCCTAATCACCTGCTCAACGATCTCACCTCCACTTTTTTGAAGCTCATATTCTCCGGGGGTCGCCGAAACGTAGACTGTTTTGTAGAGATGATTTTCCCATTCTTCAAAATTGAGCGGGCGATTGTCCAGGGCTGACGGTAATCTAAAACCGTGTTCGACGAGATTCATTTTACGCGCACGATCACCACGGTACATTCCGCCGATTTGAGGAACGGTAACATGACTCTCATCTACGATGAGCAAGAACTCCTTTGGAAAATACTCAATAAGTGTCGGTGGTGCTTCGCCCGGCCCTCTCCCTGTGAGATGACGCGAATAATTTTCAATGCCCTGACAATAGCCAAGCTCTTCTAACATCTCGAGATCAAACATCGTCCTCTGCTCGAGTCGTTGCTTTTCAACCAATTTTCCGAGTGACTGCAATTCTTGAAGTCGCTCCCTGAGCTCTACTCGAATGGTCTCCATAGCGCGCTTTCGATTTTCAACGGTCGTTACATAATGACTTGCTGGATAAAGAGTGATCCTGGGTAATTTTTGCAAGCGAATGCCTCGAAGGGGATCCACCTCTGAAATAGTTTCAATTTCATCTCCGAAAAATTCGACACGGATCGCTCGTTCCTCTTCGTAGGCGGGAAAAATTTCGACCACATCGCCGCGCACCCTGAAGGTGCCCCGATGAAAGTCGACGTCATTTCTCTTGTACTGAATTTCTACCAGCTTCTTTAAAACTTCCTGACGCTTAATCTGACGGCCCACCTCTAAATAAAGAAGCAAACCCTCGTACGCCTCAGGAGACCCAAGACCGTAAATGCAAGAAATAGAAGACACGATAATCACATCGTTTCGTTCGAGGAGTGAACGGGTTGCCGAGTGACGAAGTTTATCGATTTCATCATTGATCTGAGAGTCTTTTTCAATATAGGTATCCGTGCTCGGAATGTAGGCCTCCGGCTGATAATAATCATAGTAGCTTACAAAATATTCGACCGCATTATTGGGAAAAAATTCGCGAAATTCTGAAAAAAGCTGAGCAGCCAAAGTTTTGTTATGACTCAGAATCAGCGTAGGCAAACCCGACTGCGCTATCACATTAGCCATGGTAAAAGTTTTGCCTGAACCTGTTACCCCAAGGAGGACTTGAGACTCCCTGCTTCGCTCCAGCCCATGAACGAGACTCTCGATCGCCGCAGGCTGGTCGCCTGTGGGCTGAAAAGGGGTCTTAAGCTCAAACTTACGCGGAGAAAAGATGGCCATGAGGGTCTATTCTATACTCAAAATTCAGTTTTTCCGGTAGCTTTCCGCTGAACTGAGTACCTGTGAATACCGCCAAACCTAACCCATTGAAGCTTAAATATCCGATCGTATTGATCCACGGCCTGGGTGCCAGGGGTATCTACGGAAACATTGAGTACTTTTATGGCCTTGCTCCCTTGCTTAGAAAAGCTGGAAATCAAACTCTTTCGGCCAATCTCACGGGTTGGCAGACCATTGCACATCGGGCTACTGAACTTAAAACTCAAATCGAACACGCGTTCCCAGAGGGTAAAGTAAATTTAGTGGGTCATTCTATGGGGGGACTCGACGCACGCTATCTCACCTCGGCTTTAGGTTTTGAAGGCAGAGTCGCAAGCGTAACGACGATTGGAACTCCCAATCACGGAAGTATTTTAGCGGATATTGCCTTAGGCATCGTTCCAGGCATCGGTTTTACCGCTACTGAAAAACTCATGGGCCTCATGGGTGCTACGCCCGCTGCCTTTAAAGAATTTACAACCGAATACATGACCGAAGATTTTATATTGAAATCTCCGGATATTTCTTCTGTGGCCTATTTCAGCGCATCAAGCGTCATCCGAGGAAATATATTTACCAGAGCGCTTCCACTTTTTTGGGTTCCACATCCGCTCATTTCTAAATTAGAAGGCGAAAACGACGGATTTGTCTCTCTAGAATCTTCTCGCTGGGGCACGCACATCTGCACGTACGAAGGAGATCACTATGCACAGATCGGTCAAATCCTAGGTCGAACCCGGGGCATGGATTACGTCTGCTTTTACCGTGAGATTTTTTCAAGGCTTCGCAAAGAAGGAATGTAATTGCTGAACCCATCTTTAAAGCTTTATGATTAAAATATGAAATTATATCCGGCCCTGTTCATTCTCTTTTCTGTCCCGCTGGTTTCTACTGCGGAGGCAGCTGAAGCCACGCTCGATTTTTTCGTCTCTGGAAAGTTGACACACTTTACTTTGTCTGAAATGAAAAACACAGTACCTCCAATCATTGTAACTGTGTTTGACCCTGTTCATAAAAAAACCATGACCTACGATGCCCTGCCCTTAGCGCCTATTTTGAAAATGGCAGGAATCGAGGAGACTTCAGGTGACGAAGTGATTTTTGAGGCTAAAGATGGATACGCTCCAAGCGCTTCGATTACGCTACTCATCTCCAAAAAAGGCTATCTTGCATTTTCAGAACATAACGCCAAAAATCCTTGGAGCAAAATTGAGTCAGGCAAGGCTTGGATTACTGCGGCGCCCTTTTATTTAATTTGGGATGAGCCGAAAAAGAAGGGCGAAACTTTGCCTTGGCCCTATCAGCTCGTAAAAATAGAAGCGATTCGATTTAATGAAAAATTTG
>CAYJBA010000332.1:0-3488 GCA_964367865.1 uncultured Bacteriovoracaceae bacterium
CTCGCTATTCCGGCTACCTCTCCCCATCAGTCTGAGGCGCACGAGCTCGTTAATTTTTTAATTGAAGGTCAAACGGTATTGACGATGGTTGTAAATCTCTGGGTTGCACCCACCAATCAGAAAACGTTTGAGTTACTCCCCAGCGAAATAAAATCTGATCGCGCTCTTTTTCCAAAGGATGAACTTCTTGCAAAGAGTGAGATGATTGAAGACCTCGGCGAGGCGCTCACACTTTGGGACCGTGCTTGGACTGAAATTAAGGCTAGGAAAGACTGAAGAACTGGGATGAACCTCGATTGGCTTGCCGCACAGTTTATAAGAATTGTATTTCTGACCCTTGGGTTTATCGTAGTTTGTCGCCAGGCTAAGCTGTCTTTAAGTGATTTTCTGAGACTTTTTTTGTTTGCTCTTTTGGCGGCAGTACTCGCGCCTTTGTGGATACGATTTCAGCTTCACGAATTTAATGGCCTGATTCATGGTGCCTCGGTCTCCTACGCGTTTTTGGGAGTATTTTCTATTTTAGGATTGTACTGGCATCGTGATCGGCTGGTGAGTCGGTTGAACGAAGGAACCGTTCTTTTACTCACGCTCAGTTTCGAATATTTTCTTTTGTCGTCGGGATCTTGGTTAGGGAGAGAGGTGGTGATTTGGACTTCTCCTTTTGCCCTGTTCGCATTTCTTCAGGCTTTTACGAGGATTCGAATTTCGTTTTGGGTAAGAGTTCTTTTGATGCTTTGGTTTTGTATCATATCCCTGACCCTAGGAATGAGGCAGTTTATCGTTCTCGCTGTCGAAGCATCTGAATTTCAGGGGAGATGGAACGGATATATCTCAACGTTTCTACTGGCGGCAGTATTTTTACAGCTCATCGCAAATGCATCCCTCCTGCTTTCGCTGGCCCCTGGTAAAATCAAGGGCGGAAAGGTTTCAAATCAGACGAGAAAGCAAATTCAATTTGTTACTGGTCTGATTGCAGTTCATCAAATTTCTCCAGGAATGGCAGCTTTAGCCACTGGTTTATTTGTTGCGCCAATCGCACTCAATGAGTACTTGCATTGGGTGCCGAGAGAACTCGCTTATTCAAGTACGCTCATGCTCACTCCGATTTTTTCAGGCTGGTTTTGGAAATAAAAAATCCTAAGGGGGTAGCGAATTTAAAACATCTACAATTTCATTAGCCGTAATTATGAGCGCTTTTTTAGATCTAATTTATGAATTGGAAGTCCATCTTTGACAAAAAGTCGCTCAAAGAGTGTGACTTCCGGAAACGAAAGCAGATGAGCCTTGGAATTTCCCGCGTGTAAATGTTCTGAACGTTCTACAACTTCCCAAAGATCGGAAACTTGCGCGACCGCCTTTTCCATCCAGTTAAAATATCCCCGATGATCGGTCTTAATATGAAAGATACCACCTGACTTTACGAGACAGGCAATTTCCCTGAGCTTCTCCGCAGTAATGAAGCGGTTACTCCACTGACGGCGCTTAGGCCAGGGATCAGGAAAAAATAAATAGAGGTGATCAATCTCGCCCTCACCAAACATATAGGGTAGGCGGCCAGCGTGACTTCGAAAAAAAAGCGTGTTCTTAAGCCCGCGCTTTGACGCTTTTTCAGCGGCTTTATGAATGATCTTAAATTTCCAATCGATTCCGACGTAGGCGTTTTGGGGATTTTTGGAGGCCCATTCCACTAGAACGTGGCCGGCGTTGCAGCCGATTTCGACGTGGAGCGGTCTTTGGGATTCGTTTAGTGACCCCCCGACTCGGTCTCCCGAGTCGGGGAAGAGGTCACGCCAGCTCCCACGGTGAGTTTCTGTACCGTGGTCGCTGAACACTTGATGATTAAACTCCAAAAGCTTTTTCGAATACGGATTTCTAGCTACTGAATAACGAAATTCCGGGTGTTCAAGAGGAAGCCGGGAGGATGATCCGGCAACCATTACTTCTTAGGCAGAATCTTGTACATTCCGGTGCCGCAAGTTTCGCATTTGCCCTGCAAGGCATTGCGGCCGTTTTTCATCGTGACCTCTTGCGCGTCTTTCATCTGTCGTTTTGCTTTACATTTTACGCAATAGGCTTCTTGATTTTGAGACATAGAGTACCCTCCAAGGTTATCCAAGGTAAGGGGGTCTTATCGCACGGTTGGGGGTTTCCTGCAACTTCCAGGATTGAGCCCCCGATCCGTTCTATAACTGTTCGATCAACCGATTGCCGACGTTTAGCTGAGAAGCTTGAGAGCGGCTTGCGGATTGGTGTTAGCCTGTCCGAGCATCGCAATCGTCGAACTGGTCAGAATATTATTTCGGACCAGCTCGCTGCTTTCTTCAGCCATGTCCGTATCACGGATACGGCTGTTGGCTTCAGAGAGGTTTTCTCTGTAGATACCTAAGTTATTGATCGTGGATTGAAGTCTGTTTTGCAGAGCTCCTAGGTTGGCGCGACTCTCGTTGATCTGAGTGATTGCCCCATCCAGCATCGTTAGGTTTTCTTGAGCTTGAACTTTGGTTTCTGTCGAAATATTGCCCAATCCAAGAGCTTGAAGATCGACTTGAAGACCTTTTCCATCGAAAACAAAGCGATCGTTAAACGGATCGTTATTTAAGCCGACTTGGATTTCTAATTTTTCTTCGGAACCATTTAAAAGCTTGCGGCCGTTAAACTCAGTAGAGAAGGCGATACGATCGACTTCGTCTTTGAGCTGCGCAACTTCTTTATGGATAAAGCCGCGCTCTGTATCGCCGATCGTGTCGCTTGCTCCTTGAATCGAAAGCTCGCGCATACGAATCATGATATTGCCGACTTCGTTCATCGCGCCTTCAGCGGTTTGAATCATGCTGATCCCGTCATTGGCGTTGCGGCCCGCTTGTTTCAAAGAACGAATATGTCCTTTTAACTTTTCGCTGATCGCTAGTCCTGCGGCATCATCGCCCGCGCGATTGATACGCGTTCCAGAGGAGAGCTTCTCCAAGGAACGATTTTGTGCTTCGTTATTAATCCCTAAGTACCGTTGGGCACTGAGAGCCTGAATGTTTGTATTAATTCTTAAAGACATGGGATCCTCCAGTTATAGGTCTCATCAAAAAAACCTTCCGTGAAACTCTAATGGCCCGGCGATCCCTGCCAGCCTTCACATGACCTATCGGTGAAGAAATTTCCTACTTGAGTATTTCTTTAAAAATATCAGCAACTTATACCACACTTACAGTGTCAACTATAAGTCTTATCAATTCTATACAGAATTATTTCTATATAGAAATCAGAGGCTTCTAATGGTGAAATTCATTTGACGTTGCAAATTGCTCCGCATTGATCAGATTTCTACTAGGCAAATTATTTTCATCCTTTAGTTTAGCTGCAGATATTGCCGATGCGCCCTTAGTAATGAAGGGTAATCAAAATAAATGGTGTTTGCGGAGTGCTGCTCTCGTTCTGAGCTCGGTATGCCTTATAGGTATCGAAAGTTGCTCATCGGCGCAAATCACCGTGATGTG
>CAYJBA010000333.1:0-3453 GCA_964367865.1 uncultured Bacteriovoracaceae bacterium
ATTCGCAATATTGAACCTAAAGTTACAAATCAAACACGATCGCTGCTTGTCGCACTACAGGATTTAAAGCGTAGAAAAACTTTTGAAGAGCAGTATCCGGATCAATATAAAGATGGATTTAAAAGGGGCCGAGAAATGCAGCTGCGAACGGCGCAAAGGCGTGGCGATGGCAACCATGGCCGATTGACCTTTGAAGAGATTTATTCTGCAAATAAAAAAGTCTTGGATTGGTGGCAGAGGGGTCTTTGAAGGAGCGTCTGGATGAGTTCAGCGTTTTTTTGGTGATCGGTTCCTAGGATCAGTACATAGGTTTCGGCGCGAAGTAATAATTTTACCGCGGTTAAAATCCGCGAATATAAGATTCTACTCAGTTTTAAAGTATCTCGCCAGTGATCCTCGATAAAATATTCTCGCATCATGGGCAGTCCGACGCCGATCACGAGCCCGGTTACAATAGAGCTTGCGACTAAAAAAGTAGATGGACTGAGCGAAGGTTCAGGTCGGTTGTTCCTTTTTCCGCTCATTAAAATGATGCGTTTAAACCGTGTTTCACTGGGTATCGAATTTTTAAATGCCGAAATCGGTAATAGAAATTTTTTGCCGAACTTAGAGCGTTTAATTTCATAACTTTGCCCACGATCAATATCGCTTCGTCCTAACAGGCGCTGATAGGTGTCGGGCTCTACGCCAACTCGAATCGGAAATGGAAAAATTTCTAAATTTCTGGATATTAACGGACTGTCATCCGAAAGGATCTGAGTTTTTAATTCAGTAAGTGTATTTAAAAATAGTGTCGTTTTTCCTCCCTTCATGGGCATTGTCAAAATAAGCGCCGATTGATTTTTCGTAATTCCCATGGCGTGAATTCGGTGAATCCCTTTTTCGTCTAAGTATTTTCCCACGCGTGAAAGAATACAGAGCGAGGCAACCTCGTGTAGGCGATCGAGATCAGCGCTAAAAAGGGTTGCAACGGAGTTTTTAAAATCAAAAACGCAATAAGCTGATCCGTAATAATCGTTCAGTCGAACTCGGTCCATTTGATAAATTCTGGCATTTTTGGTGGGCCTTCCGAGCAGTCCCTTCGAAATCAGTTCTGGTGGGGGTGGCCCGAAAATGGCTACAAGTGTTAAATGGGGTGAGGTTTCAGGATTTGACGCTGTCGTCTTGAAAAATAGGAAATCCCTTTGGAGTCGGGTCATTAGGTCTGGGTGTTCAGACTTGATCTCCACTCCCATTCCATAAAAGTCCAGCTTCATGCGGCCACTCTAACAGGGTTATGAAAATTCCACCCTTGAATTTTTTGGGTGAGAGAGGAGAATGCTCAAATGGATTTTCAGCTGATCCGAGATCTCACCCGTGCTCAGATGACCATTCGTTACCGAGGAACAGTTGCAGGTTTTTTTTGGGTTATTTTGAATCCCATTTTGATGTACACGGTTCAAGCTTTTATTTTTAAATACTTTCTCAAAGTTTCGGTTCCTCATTATCCACTGTTTCTTTTATCGGGATTATTACCTTGGATCTTTCTGACCTCCTCTTTGGATACTGGGATTCCGGTTCTTCAGAACTCAAAAGAGTTACTCTGTAATTTTAAGCTTTCGCCGGAAATTTTAATTTGTGCAAGCGTACTTGATAACGGAATAAATTTTTTTTCTGCCTTTGTTTTGGTTTTAATTCCTATGTTCTTTTTCGTAGACATTCAAGGCCTGGGTTTGCTTCTCTTGCCATTCGCACTCTTTCAATTCGTGATTGGTACTGCGAGCTTAGTGTGGCTTCTATCGGTAATGAATGTGTTTTATCGTGACATTCGGTTTGTCACCCAGTTTGGATGCAACATTCTTTATTTTATGACCCCCATTTTTTATCCGATCGAGATGATTCCGGCACAGTACCGGTGGTTTGCTCATCTCAATCCGATCTACCGCATGATCGCTCCAGTACGAGACTGTTTAATTCAGTTTTCATTTGAAAAATTTATAATCGATTGGTTAGCGGGGCTTACAACGTCGTTACTGCTTTTGTCGCTTTCGACAATTCAGTGGAAAAAGAGAAAAAATGAATTCTTTTATTACCTATGACCCGATTCTTGAGGTCAGGAATCTCCATCTCACTTACCAATTAAGAAGCTACCGCGAGCGCACGTTGCGAGAAGTGTTCGTAAACTTAGCTCGCAACCCGGTCAATACGATTTTTAATCCAAGAAATGAGATTCATGTTTTACGCGGGTTAAGTTTTTCTTTAAAAAAAGGCGACCGCGTGGCCTTAATGGGTTTTAATGGGAGCGGCAAAACGAGTCTTTGCAGAGCGGTTTCTGGAATTTTGAGACCGCAGCTGGGAACGGTCCTACTCAGGGGTGAGTGTCGTTCCCTTTTTGGCACTCCTGTTGGATTTCATCCCAATTTAACTGGGAGAGAAAACGCGAAGCTCATGTGTAGGTTATATTTTCCAAAAGAGTCGCCTACGAGTTTGAGCGACCTTGTGAACGAATCACTCGAATTTAGTGAATTAGGCCATTTTGTGGATGCCCCTTACGAAACCTATAGCCAAGGAATGAAATCACGCTTGGGTCTATCCCTGGCAACTGCAAAGCCGCATGATTTGTTAATTATGGATGAGGTTTATGATCAGGCTGACGCTTATTTTAGGGCGAAAATGGCGGCGCGAATGGACCGGTTTATCAATTTATCTGGCGCGGTGATTTTTGTGAGTCACTTGCCTGAGTTTATAAGACAAACGTGCAACCAGGGGATTTTACTTCATCAGGGAAAAATCCAGTTGCAGGGCTCAATTGAGTCTGTTTTGAAGTCCTATGAGTTTTTAAACGGGTTAGGGGCTTTTTCGTCTCTAAATAGCCCTTGCCCCCCTTTGTCAGCGTCGGTACGATCCTGACTCATGCAAACGGAATTTCCGGTTCGAACTTCGACTTCTTGCATTTTTAAATGGACATGGAGTTCAGTGTTTCTTTCAAAAGGGACAACGACTTCTTGTCACAGGTGTGATCACCTGCCGATAGACGCCGAGAATTTCGAAAATTTTCACAATCTGCCCAAAAAGCTGGCCGATCGGCGTTTGATGCTCGAAGGTAAATGGCCGAAAGCTTCAGACCCTCTGGATCTTAATGGATGCGACTACTGTCGAAAGATCGAAGAAGCGGGTGGCATGAGCGATCGTTTGGTTCATAGGGATGCCGGACATCTTACGCCGCCCGAACTGGATAAAGATCAAACTGCGGTAAATGTGACTCCGCGAATTTTTGAGATTTATTTTACCAATGTTTGTAACCTAAGTTGTCTATACTGTGGCCCTCATTTTAGCTCAAAGTGGCAAAACGAAAACAAGCGAAACGGTGAATTTGTCTCACCAGCTGACGAATCGGTGCCCGCAGCTTTTCGCGATAATCTTAAATTTCCTCAGTTTTGGGAGGGGTTTCAGCCTAATAAAAATTATGACCAG
>CAYJBA010000334.1:0-3448 GCA_964367865.1 uncultured Bacteriovoracaceae bacterium
TTTAAAAAAAATTAAAAGAGGAGAGATTTTACGTGTTACAAAAATTCAGGACTTATCAACTAGCTTTAGATTTCTACCAACAGTGCGACCACTTATCGGTACCGATGCATTTAAGAGATCAGCTCAAACGAGCGGCCGCCAGCATCGTGTTAAACCTTGCAGAGGGATCAGCGAAACCAACCGAAAAAGATCGCAAGCGATTTTACTCTATTGCGTTAGGCTCTTATCGCGAGACACAAGCGGTTCTGCAAATGACTCGAAATTTTGAGCTCTTGAGAAAGTCTGATCACCTAGGCGCTTGTCTCTACAAACTCAGCCGATTTAACTGACCCTGATCCAGATGCCTGACTCTGATTCTTGAAGATTGCCTGATTTGCCAGATCTGCCTGAGCAGTCGCCGCTCCCAGAAAAAGGATGAAGCTCCTATTACGCGCTCTCAGCCTTTTCAGCTCCAGGCCTCTCAGCATCTGCGCCGTCCTTCAACAAAATGATCGGGCGCTCGCCTTTTAAAATCGTGTTCTTAGTCACAATGCATTTTTTAATATTAGTTTTGGCTGGAAGTTCATACATCACGTCCAACATCGACTGCTCTAAAATCGCGCGAAGGCCGCGTGCACCGGTGTTGCGTTTGATTGCTTCTTTTGCCACGGCCACGAGGGCGTCTTCTTCAAACTCAAGCGTCACATCATCATACTCGAAAAGCTTTCCGTACTGTTTAACCAGAGCATTTCGAGGCTTAGTCAAAATCTCAATAAGAGCCTTTTCGTCGAGCTCCTCAAGAGTTGCCACAACGGGAAGACGTCCGATAAACTCAGGAATCAAGCCGAACTTGATCAAGTCCTCTGGCTCAACTTGCGCCAAGAGCTGCGAAATCGTTTCTTCGGTTTTTGAGGTAATGCTCGCTCCCAAACCAAGACTGCGACGACCTTTTCTGAGTCCAACGATCTTATCCATGCCGACGAAAGCCCCACCGCAGATAAACAAAATATTGGAAGTATCGACTTGCACGAATTCTTGTTGAGGATGTTTTCGTCCGCCTTTGGGAGGAACATTTGCGACCGTTCCTTCGATGATCTTTAGAAGTGCCTGCTGCACGCCTTCGCCGCTGACATCGCGAGTAATAGAAGGATTTTCGCTTTTTCTCGAAATCTTATCGACCTCGTCGATGTAAACAATTCCGCGCTGCGCGCGTTCAACGTTGTTGTCGCAGTTTTGGAGTAAATTCAAAATAATGTTCTCGACATCCTCACCGACGTAACCCGCTTCTGTAAGCGTCGTAGCATCAGCCATAGCAAACGGCACATTGAGAACTTTCGCTAAGGTTTGGGCGAGTAGTGTTTTTCCTGAACCCGTCGGACCGATCAAAAGAATATTGCTCTTTGAAAGCTCAATTTGATCTGCTTTGTCTTTGGCTGATTTTTTATCGCCCTGATGCTGAATCCTTTTGTAGTGGTTGTAAACAGCGACTGAGAGGACTCTTTTGGCACGATCCTGACCAATGACATATTGATCAAGAGTCGCTTTAATTTCTCCCGGCTTTGGAATCGCAAGAGATGACTTCGCAGGAGTATCTTTCTGACCCTCTTCGGCAATGATGTCATTACAAAGTTCGATGCACTCGTCGCAGATGTAAACGGTGGGACCTGCAATCAGCTTTTTAACTTCTCTTTGGTTCTTGCCGCAAAACGAGCAGCAAAGATTGCCGAATCCGTCTCCGTATTTTTTTCCGTCCATAGCGCTCCCTAAGTTAACTTAAATCTAATGAGTTAAGCTCAGCAATTTTACCCTATCCATGTCAAGCACTGCCTCGTTTTTCGACCACTTTATCTATCAGTCCATATTCAACAGCTTCTTTCGCCGAAAGATAGTTGTCTCGATCAGTATCCTTTTCGACCTGCGATTTTGAACGTCCCGTGTGAGTTGCCAAAATTTCGTTTAACCGCTCTTTAAGAAAGAGAATTTCCTTCGCTTGAATTTCAATATCAGAGGCCTGACCTCGAGCGCCACCTAGCGGCTGGTGAATCATAATTCTGCTATGAGGAAGACTAGATCGCTTTCCCTTTGCTCCCGCAGCCAAGAGAAATGCGCCCATGCTTGCTGCCATTCCAACACAGTATGTGGAGACATCTGGTTTAATAAACTGCATGACATCGTAAATCCCGAGCCCCGAATAAACGGATCCGCCAGGTGAATTAATATAAAGATGAATATCAGTATCCGGATCGTTCATTTCTAAAAAAAACATTTGAGCCATGATGAGATTCGCAACTGTGTCGTTCACTTCTGTTCCTAGAAACACGATGCGATCAAGCAGCAAACGAGAGTAAATATCATACTGTCTCTCACCTTTTGCCGTTTGTTCGATGACGATCGGATTGGGAATGTAATTTCCTACGGGCGTCGTCGCATCAAATCCTACTAAATCAGGTTGTACCAAACTCGAAGGAATTTTTTTCTGGGACCGAATGAGCATGGGCTCAGCTCCTTATTTTCGCAACTCCACACCACAGTTGAACTAAATTCAGTATATCAGCTCATCGGAATGGCGACACACGTCACTAAAATAAATAATGAATTAATTTTTAGAGATAATAATGTAAAAAAATGCCGAGAGTAAACACTCCCGACATTTTAATAATAGAAGATAAATCCGCTTTGACTACTCAGATACCGAAGTGCTTACTTCTTCTTCCGGTACCATCGACTCTAGATAATTTAACATCGCTTCACGAAGTTGATCCAGAGTGACATTTCCCGGACTTTGCCCAGCCATCTGCAAGATTTCATCAATCTGGCCATGAGCTAGATTAGGCGGAAGTCCTGTCAAAGACACAAGTTTTTCGATCAAATCCTGTCCATCAGGCATATTGTTTTCGGAGACGTCCATTTCCCCCTCCACCAGTCAAGTATAGGAATGTAATTTTTAGAATCGCAAGTTGAATTTTAATTAAAATCATTTTTTTACAGATACGAGACTCCTGCGACTACGCGATGCGTTGAATTAAACTTTCAGGCCTGATTTTGTAGAGCGAATCTCAGCCCAAATAAAAATCACAACGGCCGCTAAAATGAGCCCCGCGCCAAACCCTTGACGAAGCTCGAGCTTTTCTCCTAAAAACATCCTACCGAAAAACGCGCCGAGAACGGGCTGAATAAATAACGTTAGCGCAAGCCCTGCGATCTGATTGCTTTTCAGCGCTACCATCCAATAGAGATAGGATAAAGTCGTGCCGATAGGCCCAAGCCAAATCAGACCAAAAAGGCTCTTAAAAGTGAGCGTGGATATAAAAAAAGCAGGATGAAAGATTGCGGTGCCTTGTAAAAAAAGAACACTGAAAGTTAGAAGTACCACGCCCAGTAAAAGAGCTGAACCAAATATCTCTGTGGCCTCATGCTTTCGCATCAGTTTGCGAGAGAGTACCGAATAAGAAGCTTCCCCTAATAGAGA
>CAYJBA010000335.1:0-3435 GCA_964367865.1 uncultured Bacteriovoracaceae bacterium
GGTATTGAAGCCGAAGCAGCCCTTCTGGGTCAACCCTGCTCGATGCTCATTCCGCAAGTAGTTGGATTTAAATTTACGGGTAAAGCAAAACCTGGCACCACGGCGACTGACATTGTGCTTACTGTGACTCAAATTCTACGAAAAAAAGGAGTAGTAGGAAAATTTGTCGAATTTTTTGGACCCGGACTTGTGACGCTTTCTTTGGCAGACCGTGCGACGATTGCAAACATGGCCCCAGAATACGGAGCAACAGCTGGACTATTTCCTGTAGACTCCGTAACGACTGATTACCTCAAGCTGACCGGCCGAGACGACTTGGTACCGCTCGTTGAGGCCTACTATAAAGAACAAGGGCTCTGGTACACGCCCGATCAAATAGCGCCTGATTATACAGACACGCTAGAACTGAATTTAGATCAGGTAGAACCTAGTCTCGCCGGACCCGCTCGTCCGCAAGATCGGGTTGCCTTGAGCAATGCTCCTAGCGCATTTCAAAAATTTCTGGGTTCTGTTCCTCAGGGCCAAGGTTCGGCCGCTCATAAAACAATACCTGTAACTCAGCCCGATGGTCAGAAGTATGACCTGAAACAAGGGTCTGTAGTGATCGCGGCCATTACGAGCTGCACAAATACTTCGAATCCAAGTGTGCTTGTTGCCGCCGGACTGTTGGCAAGAAATGCTTCGGCACGCGGAATGAAAACCAAACCTTGGGTCAAAACGAGTTTGGCTCCTGGATCTAAGGTGGTTACGGATTATCTGATCGCATCGGGCCTCATGAAGCCGCTTGAGGACATGCGATTTCACTTGGTGGGGTATGGGTGCACTACCTGTATCGGGAACAGCGGCCCGCTCCCTGAGCCCGTATCCAAAGCCGTTTCGGATGGAGACCTGGTCGTCGCATCAGTGCTTTCTGGAAATAGAAATTTCGAAGGTAGAGTAAACACACAAGTAAGAGCTAACTACCTTGCGTCCCCACCCTTGGTGGTCGCGTATGCGTTGGCCGGAGATATTAATATCGACATTACGAAAGACCCTCTCGGAAATGATGCGAGCGGAAAACCAGTATATTTAAAAGACCTCTGGCCAACCGATTCTGAAATCAAAGAAGTAGTCACTAAGACAGTCACCTCTCAGTTGTTTAAGAAAAGTTACGCGGATGTTTTTGCCGGAGATGAACACTGGAAAGCGATCAAAATTCCGACGGGCAATCTTTACAAATGGGATCCAAAATCGACCTATATAAAAGAACCTCCTTTTTTTGATCAGCTCACAGCAGATCCTGTGCCCTTAGTCGATATTAAAAAAGCCCGAGTTTTGGCTCTTTTTGGTGATTCGATTACGACCGACCATATATCTCCAGCCGGGTCCATTGGTAAATCCACCCCTGCGGGACAATATTTAATTGGATTAGGTGTGCAACCTAAAGATTTTAATTCGTATGGCGCTAGACGCGGAAACCACGAAGTAATGGTTCGAGGTACGTTTGCTAATGTCAGACTTAAAAATTTAATGATGCCTGGGATTGAAGGGGGTGTGACTCAGCATCTTCCTGATGCCAAACCCATGTCTATTTATGATGCTTCCATGCAATACCAGAGCGAAGGAACCCCGCTGATTATTTTAGCCGGAAAAGAATACGGGACAGGTTCCTCACGCGACTGGGCTGCCAAAGGACCAAAACTACTTGGAATTCGAGCTGTGATCGCGGAGAGTTTCGAACGCATTCACCGATCTAATCTAGTCGGAATGGGAATCCTGCCTCTTCAGTTCTTGTCTGGAGAAACGCCAATGAATTTGGGATTGGACGGGACCGAAACCTTTGACATCCAAGGCCTCTCAGAGCTTACCCCGGGGATTAAAGTAAAAGTCAGCGTTACAAAGGCAGATGGAACAAAGAAAGAAATAAGTACTTTGATCCGAATCGACACTCCCAACGAAATTGAGTATTTTAGAAATGGCGGAATTCTCTCCTATGTATTGCGCCAAGCTTCAAAGAGGTAAAATAACACATGGACCGTGAACGCAAAATCGAACTCCTGCAACGTTCATTAGGACTCCGTCACAAGATTAAGGTTCACGAGAGCATGAAGGCTCCTGACAATCACGAGGAGCTAGCTCTGTTTACCCTGTCCAAATGGGACCTAGAGGATGAACTCAAAGCGATTGAAGAAATACTCAATCAATGGCGTCTCGAAAATATTAAGAGCAAAAAACAGGTCATCACAAAAGGGGGGCCACATAACAAAGCCCGGTCACAGAAAAAAAAGTAAAATCGATATAAAATAAATTTAAATCCTTATTTTTTAATCGCGTTTCGAACTAAATTTCGGGCGACCTTTGCTTTTGGTACTTTGCGTTTAAACCATTTACGCACGTCATCTCCCAGACCCACCCCATGCATATAATTGTAGAGAGCTCGATTGAGGCCGTGCCCCAATCCATCGTGATCAACGTCAGATGAATCAAAAAATAAAAGATCGTTCCTGGCAAATGTCACCGCGGGTTCTGGCAAAAGTTCGATTCCGTAAGCTTTTGGATCTTTGCCAATCGGACTGTGCGCCGTGACCGAAAAGCGATGCCAAAACGCGGATTGAAGGCACCCTTCTAAAAACAGCTGTCTCACCCGTTCTAAAGAATCTATTGTTTCTTGTTCCGTCTGTGTCGGAAATCCGTACATGAGATAGGCGTGAACCAAAACTCCGGCATCGGCAAAGGCGCGAGTCACCCGTGCCACCTGCTCGACTGTCACCCCTTTTTTCATGAGTTTTAAGAGGCGGTCACTTGCCACCTCTAAACCACCGGTAACAGCAATACAACCAGATTTCGCAAGAAGTGCGGTTAACTCGGGGTTAAAGTTTCTTTCAAAGCGAATGTTTCCCCACCAGGTGATCTGAACTCTTCGCTCAATGAGCTTCTCTGCCAAGGCCCGCAATAAAGCAGGCGGTGCCGCTTCATCTACAAAATGAAATCCAGTTTGACCCGTCTCAGTAATTATTTTTTCAATGCGGTCTAAAATCATATCAGCGGATGCCGGGTCATATCTTCCGATATAATCCAATGAAGTATCGCAAAAGCTGCACTTTTTCCAATAACAGCCATGAGCGAGCGTTAGCTTATTCCACCTACCATCGGACCAGATCCGATGCATGGGGTTGAGCATTTCAAAAAGTGAAATGTATGAACGGAGATCCAATCCATCGTAAGTGGGAACGCCCACAAGTTTTTGAGGAATATCATGAAGGCTCTCATCCGTCTTAAAGACCACTTTTGTACCTTCTCGAACGTAGGTTCTGAGGAGTGGCCCTTTTTTGCTCTTGAGCTGCTCTAAAACAGCAAGGATAGGCCTCTCACCGTCGTCCAGACATACGTAATCAAAATAATCAAAGACTCGAGGCTCGTTTAAGCTCCTGAGCTCGGTGTTGACATAGCCGCCGC
>CAYJBA010000336.1:0-3409 GCA_964367865.1 uncultured Bacteriovoracaceae bacterium
CGTTGCTCTCGCCGTTCGAAGAATGATGAACCACCATGGTATGGCCATTTAAATTAAAAAGATGCAGGTGATGCGTGCCGGGAATCAAGCTTGCGAGGCTGATTTGGATCGGATAGCTATCGTCGAATAAACTATGAGTGTACGTATTGACTAAAACGTAATCCAAAGCCTTACGAAAAAGCTGATCATCGTACCAGTTCTCGGCCGTGGGCAGATTGGCCCAAGAATCGCGCATGGATTCGTTACCAAATAGCGTTTCAGTCCCGGCTAAGCGATTGGCAGCAGGAAGCTTGTTGATCCTGGCAAAAATCCATCGCGTGGTAAAAGCAAGATCGGCGCAATCGGTTGCGATTTTGTATCGCTTTAGATATTCGGAATCAAAATCATGCTCGATCCACTGTGCGTATTTTTTCTCCCATTCCCAGCTCCATTCGTTTTCAGCTTTCCAGATTACGCGAGCGGCGGCACGAGTGTTGTGGGCTAGCCTGGGTATCAGAGTTTGGGGAACTCGACCTTCAGACCAATTAGCAGTATTGCGATTGAATGAGATTTCCGCTTCTCGGTAGGTCGAATAAGACCGTTCTGAAATTAAATCTTGCAGGCCATCTTGGCTGATTTGGTATCGGCCAAGAACCCAAGCGCTAGTCTCCAGGTGCAATATGACAAATTCAATTTTTCCTTTCGGGGTAGCGTGGTACCTCACCTGTTCTAACGGGTGGGCCGGTTCGGCTGCATAAAGTGTTGGATTAATGAGCGTGGCATACAATACCAAGGCCAATAATGGTTTCATTTTTCCCCCAGGATCCCTCAGGGTTAACATGGCACTTTTTCTCGGTCAATCAACGACTTGTGAGCGGATTAGGCTGGTAATGTGTCCCTAAAACAAACGAGGACAATTTAATTTTTGGAGTTTTGCTCGTCAAGCATGACTTAAGTTCGCTCCTGACTAGATGAAGCATCTCTTGAGTGGCAAGGAAAGTCCTCGCCATTAAAATTTACTTTTCCTTTGATAGGTTTTTGAAAAAAGGACTCTGCCACGACAATCGTCGCATCATGCAAAGGATCTGACATCAGTTTGAGTGTGCCTACGCAAACATAGGCGGATTCGTTCGGACCTTCGCACTTTAAAACCCCAGAGCCGTCCAAATTACCCCGAGGATCGATCACAGTCATCTCGACCTTATCCATGTGGGTTGAAAATAGGAGTGAGGCAGAATTAAAATGAAACCCCAACGGTCCCCCTCGCGCTGCTCGCATCCGCCCGTCGCTCATCGGATTCCCGTTGGTCACGCATCTGATGAAATTAAATGGGTTCCCACCCAAATTCGTGGCGATACCTCTTAATTGCTGTAATTTGGGGTGACCAACGGGGATCGAACCCGCGACAACTGGAATCACAATCCAGTGCTCTACCAACTGAGCTATGGCCACCACACAACACTGCGTATAAGAACGTTTTTTTACGCATATTTAGGGCCGAAGTCAACTCGAAGCCCCCGCCAAAGAGGGGCAAAATCAGGGGCGGGCCCATATCCTCCTTGACTTGGCGCGTGGAATTTGAAATTTCAAAGGGTACTTGGGGAGTAGGGAGGACAATCATTATGAAACTAAATCAAATCGCAGTCATGGGTGCCTTGCTGATCGTGGCATCTTGCAAAGGAGCCAGTGCAGGAACTTTCAGCCTTCCACATTTTGTAAACCCAGGGGAGTTTGCCCTAGGCTTTGAGCCCGAGCTAAGCTTTACAAACGGCGCCGGGCTATCCGCGACCGCCCGGTATACCCACGGGATTACCGAAGTGATTAACTTGACCGGCGCTTTAGGAACGGGTGGGGGAGCTAGAAAATTTCGAGTGGGAACAGCCGGAACATTTGATTTATTTCCAGACATCGAAGGCCAACCCGGAATTGGACTAGCGGCCCAGGCCATGTATTTTAGGCTAGCTGAATCGGGTGAGTTTGAGCTGACTGGGATTCCATATATTCATAAGAGTTTTATCACTGGAAAAAGCGAGATCGAGCCTTTTCTATCCATTCCATTGGGTTGGGCGTTTGTGGCTGGAAATTACAAAGCTGTGAGTACGCTATCTATTGGCGCTTTGTTTAAGACCACCGAAAACGTCCGGTACGTCATGGAATTTGGAATCGCCATCAACAACACCGAAAGCTACCTCTCAGGCGGAGTCGTTTATTACCATTAAGGTTCGCAATCGCGCCGCGACGCTTGCTTTGCTCGCCACGGTTTTGCTCACTGCTTTTAAACTGGGTGTGGCATATTTGTCTCAATCGGTCGGCGTGTTTTCTGAAGGGATTCACTCGGCTCTGGATCTTTTATCTGCCGCGGTCGCTTTTTTTACGATTCGAGAAGCCGCAAAACCTGCCGACCAGGAACATCCCTTTGGTCATGGGCGCTTTGAAACGCTCTCAGCGCTTTTTGAATCTGTTTTGCTCATCGCCGCTTCGCTCATCATCGTGCACGAAGGCATCGGTCATTTTCAAAATCCGCATCCGATTCAGTATGCGGGCCTGGCGATTCTCACTATTCTTGTATCGCTCGTCGTAAGCTACGCGATGTTTTATCATAATCGCTCGGCGGCGACGCTGACAGAGAGCAGCGCTCTTCATGTCAACGCGCTTCATTTTTTAACAGACGTCGTGGCCTCAGCGGGCGTACTCGTGGGCCTTGTGATTATGAAAATCACGGGCTGGATCATTGTCGATGCAGTCTTGGCCCTGGGCGTGGGCGCGTATATTTTTATGATTGCCGTGTCGCAGGCCAAAATAGCGCTTTTTGAGCTGACTGACTCGCATCTGCCGGAGAGCGAACTCAAAGAACTGCGTGAGATCCTAAAACCCTATGGCCAGAACAATATCGACGCGCACGATCTCCGGACCCGAAAAAGCGGCGCTACACGGCATATTGATTTTCATCTCAATCTTTGTCGGCACATGACAGTAGAGCAGTCGCATGGCGTTTGCGATGATATGGAATCCGATATCACTAAGCGGTTTCCGACGGCCTCGGTTAATATTCATGTGGAGCCATGCGGTTACCACATGAACACCGACTGCCATTTGACTTGCGACGTTTATAAAAAGCAAGTTATGGCAAAAAAACTGGAGAGAGAGCGCGCCGATGGCAACTAAATGGTCAAACTCCGTTGCTTGGGATCAGGCCACGACGGCTGAGCTTAAATCCATCTCGGGCGTTTGCCTGGATATAGATGATACGCTTACGACTGAAGGAAAGCTCACGAGTGATGCTTACGCAGCATTGTGGGATCTTAAAAATGCAGGCCTGGTAGTTGTCCCCATTACTGGACGGCCTGCTGGTTGGTGTGATCACTTCGCGAGATTTTGGCCGGTCGATGCAGTGGTGGGCGAAAACGGTGCGTTTACATTTTTTATGGAC
>CAYJBA010000337.1:0-3395 GCA_964367865.1 uncultured Bacteriovoracaceae bacterium
TCTGTCGGGCTGCTTAGTTCACTGACTCACTCGTCAAATGGAACTGGCATCACTTCGTTTTCACTCGATTATGATAAAATCGGAAACCCGACTAAAATTACGACACCCGTTGCCACTCGTGATTTGGCTTATGACCCCAACAGCCAATTGCTCACGGCCACAAACCCTGAGGCGCCACTAAGTGGCTCTCAATCTGAAACCTTTGTTTATGACGGCATCCATAACCGGACCTCAGATCAAGACCCAAATCACCTTTATCGTTATACCGATCTGAATAAACAGCGACTCCTAGAAGACTGGCGTTATTTTTATTTCTACGACAATAACGGCAATCTGATTTCAAAACAGGCCAAAGGGCTGACGGGCGAAGTGACGAATTTTAGGTACTCATCTGAAAATCAACTTCTCCAAGTTAAAATATTTGCGGCAGTTTTGACTGATGCTTCCGTGCCGTGGATACCAGTTTCAAGCGCGGTCAAAGAAATAAATTACGCATACGACGCGACAGGGAGACGCATTCAAAAAAGCGTCGTTGATTTTACTGCGCCCAGCGATCCTAAGAAAACTTTTACCAGGAGATACGTTTATAACGGTGGAAATATCCTGCTTGAGTACGATGGATCTAGCAACCTTCTTGCGAAATACACTCACTCAGGGCTTGCTGCCGACGATGTTCTTGCGGTCGAAATTACGGATGATGGAAAAAATGCAGGACTTGCTCAGCAAACACCGGGTTCGAAATCTTATTTCTACCTCAAAGATCAATTGGGATCGGTCACTGAGGTCGTGGATGATCACGGATCGAGGCTTCAGCACTATGTGTATTCGTCTTATGGAGAACTGCTCCAAATCCAGAATGGAGTCGGCCAAGACATGACACAAAACCCAATCCTTGCAACTGGTTACATGTTTGCGGGTCGGGAATTAGATCGAGAAACAAATTTATATTACAACCGTGCCCGGTACTACGATCCGAGCTTAGGGAGATTTCTGCAGAAGGACCCCGAACCCGGGCGTTTGAGTCTGCCGATTACGGTGGTAAACTCGTATGCATATGCGGGGAATAGTCCGCTTAAGTTAACAGACCCGAGTGGACGGAGCTTTTTGGGGGACTTTTTCTTTGCTGTCCTGGTTACTGCAGCTGCGGTAATTACGTCTGGAGCCGCGATCGGTCTTCTTGGAGTTGCTGGAACAGGATTCGCTCCTTTCGTAGGAGCGATAGCAGGTGCGGTTGGAGGTGCAATCGCGGGTGGTATAATGGGAGGGATTGGATACGGAGTTCAGGGTCGATCCGTCGCTGAGGGATTTGCACATGGGGGTATAAAGGGAGCGATACTGGGTGCAGCGGTCGGATTTGTTGCAGGGTTCAGTAGCTGGATTGCGGGAAAAAATCCGGTGGCACAGCCGCGAACGACAAGCGCAAATTCAACAGGAGAAATAAATGCTGCAACAGATTCAACCCCATCTCGTGGTTTGGCAAGCCAGGGAGGGTCGACAGGCGGCGATCCATTTAGCGAAATTCGCAAGCTTGAAAAATTCGCCGAAGATGGTCGTACCATCGGAGAAGAAACCGGATTGTCGGGTTCAGGACTGACCGGAAAAAGTTTAGGAGTGGAGCAATGTCGATATAATCGTGAAATACTCGAAGAGTCTGATGCTACTAAGTCTAACCAGACTAGTTTGGCCCTTGCTTCAATTATGTCGGCACTATTTTGTAGTTGGCCTTTCTAGAAGATTGTATGAAAGAACAGCAGCTATATCGAACTATAACATTTCTAATAAGAATTGAGAGGTAAAATGCTTGCCGCTATTAGGAGTAAAAAACGATTCCAGCTTAGCAAAATAATACTCAATTTTTCAGTCGTACCCCTCATAGCTGGTATTGTATATATCGGCCGTTTAGTATTGACGCTATTCGGGCAGTGGATCTGCAATTCGTTTGGTTCTTGTAATTCTCTAGGCTCAATAATGCTTTCGCACACATTATCTGAATTTTTTGGAATTATTTTAAGCTTATTTTTTGGATGGATTTACTTTAGGAAAAAATCAAATTTTTTTATTTTTATAATTATATCTGCAATTCTCACTTGGACAAATCCTCTTAATCTACTCAATTTATCTCGGTCAGAACGAACACGCACTGTTCTCGATAACAAAATGGCTCCCGCCTATTTCGTGGGTGATCGGATCCGCTATAACATTATCAAGACAGAAGCCGATCGGAGCCTTAAGCATGGTGATATTATACTGTTTGAAGGAAATGAGAAATCACCTGAATCGTATCTCGGAAGAGTTTTAGGCGTACCGGGCGACCAAATTGAATTTCGCGGATTAAATTATTTTCTTAGAGCACCTGGCCGATTGCCGGTCGATGTGGCATTGAAGGAACTTCCAATCTCGGCATGTCGTGTTAACCTCCTCTCGGATATGGATCTTGCACTTGGAGGAAAATTGGATTGTTTTGAAGAATCCTTATATCAGATCAATTATAAAGTTTTACAGCGCAAAGGCTTGCCATTACTTTCGTATTTGGAAATAGACCGATTGGGTGGCGAAACGGTTCGTGTTTCTGCAAATCATTATTTTGTACTTTGTGATAATCGTATAAGTCACTGTAAAGACAGTCGCTTTTTTGGACCGATCCCAGACAAATGGATTTTAGGACGGGTGATTACAGAATAACCACAACCGAGCCCGGTACTACGATCCGAGCTTGGGCAGGTTTCTGCAGAAGGACCCCGAACCCGGGCGCTTGAGTCTGCCGATTACGGTGGTAAACTCCTATGCGTATGCGGGGAATTCTCCGCTAAAGCTTACGGACCCGAGTGGTCGGAGTTTCTTGGGGGATTTGGTTCTGGGCGCGCTGATCACGGCGGCGGCGGTGTTTACTGCAGGGGCTTCGGCAGGGTTTATGATCCAGCTCCTAGGCGCCGCGGGTACCGCATTCGCTCCGGTGGTGGGAGCGATATCAGGTGCTATAGCTGGTGGAATTGCGGGCGGAATAGTTGGTGCGGTTGGGTATGGAGTACAGGGAAGGTCTACTGCGGAGGGGTTTGTTCACGGGATGATTCAAGGAGCGATTGCGGGAGCGGTTGCTGGGGCGGTTGTGGGGTTTAATAGTTTATCAGCGGGAAAGAATCCAGTGGAGCAGGGCGAGGAAAGTTTAAATTCCTCAGGAGAGAACAATCGCTCTAATGGTCAGCAAGGTAATGGAACTCTTGAAGCTCGGAATCGGTATGATTCTGACTACAATGATTTTATACAAAGAGAAAAAGGCAACAATTTCGGCCCGAAACCATTGAACCCCCAAAATGCGCCTTACAATCCAAATGTATACGATCCTGGAATGAGCCCCGCATATTAGGCAGACCAGCCCCATAGCTTTTGTATAGGCC
>CAYJBA010000338.1:0-3393 GCA_964367865.1 uncultured Bacteriovoracaceae bacterium
TAAAGGTCCTAAGAATGGAGGGGCCTTCCTCAAATGGATCAATGAGATTTGGAATTAGATCGCAAGCCGTGACTGCTCGTACGAAATGGGAGCGATGAAAGCGCGGTCTTACGCCTAAGGCCGAGAGCACTGCAAGTGTTGGCTTTTTTTCCAGGCAAAAAAGATCCTCGTCCAGTGAAAGTTCACGATCAGCGCATATAATCAGTGACAACTCGACGACTGACTCGTCCCCACGAGACAGGCCTTTTAAAACAGTGCTTGCCTCAGAAAAGGTCACATCAGCGTCGATGTCTGAAATAGGCCCAACGGTCGGCGCGCTGCTCCGCCTTGCGACCTCAATCCGCCTTTTGATCTCTAGAAATGATATACCTTTAACTCGGATCACAACCTTGGCTGAGCAATTGATTTTAGATAGGGTCGAAAAAAGCCACAAAGGGTCTGTCACTACCGGGAGCTGGTATAATGAGTAAACGAACTTATTTGGATCAGTTAAGGTATTTACTTGGCAGTCAAACGTAGCGCCATTTGCTAAGTTAAACCTTCCTTCTATCTTGACCTCAGATAACACCGCCCCCTTTTCATTCAATTGGCACAAAAGGATCAGGCTCTCCTCGGGCTTTAGGGTTGTGACCGTCTCAAGAAGATCTTCTTTTGCATGGATCAGTCCTACCTCATCTAATGAATCCGGAGGAGACAGCTCGACGTTTGATTGGGCAAGCGTCAATTTGCCATTCGCGCTTTTTACAGAAATGTGACTTTCAAGCCAGAATATGAGTTGTTCTTCCCACCCGCTTTTTGCAAATCGAGATAGAACACGTAATAAGGCGTAGCCAAACACCGCAAAAATGGCGGCAATTAAATTTCCGTAGCGATTCGTTCCAAATAAAACTGAAATACAAAGTACGATCGAAGCAAGGCCAATCAGTCCAAACATGGGCACTCCAAAAAGGAGGGGCCGTCTCAAAAGGTTTCTTGCCGTGGGCTCGCTATACGACCGCATGATCTACCTCACCTGAGAAGTGATAAAAGTCCAGACCCCCGAGAGTCCGACAAGGCAGGCAATTGCTACAACGACCCTAATGGTCTCGTTCTTGGCATTTGGGTCCCCTTGAATATGGGAGAAGATATTTTTTCCCAAATATCCCACAGCCAGGATTGGAAGAAGCCGGGAGGTAAACGCATTAACGAGATTCTGAAGCGTGGCCTCGAGATTTGCAGCAAAGGCCAGGTTGGGTGTGACGACCACAAATAGCAATAGGGCTAGATGCTTCGCCAAGTTTGGATGCGTTTTAGTGGGTGAGAACTGAGTCTCTCCGCTTTCAATGACTCGAATCAGAAATTCTTCTTCGATGCGCCGTAAATTTTGAACGCGAAGATACTGATCTAATACATCGACCTGTTTAATGATTGAGTCCCACTCAGAATCAGGTAGTGGATACACTTGTGCCTTATCGCTCATCGCAACGTCTCCTTATTTCTTAAAAAAGCAAATAGTTTCCAAGCCGTTAGGGCTTGGTATTTTTTGGTTCACACTTGCGATGAATTTGGGTAATAGAAGAGCTGTCTTTCGAGACAGGGCTCATACCTTCCTCTGGTACAAACAGAGGTTCACCGGGTGTGGGCCTTTTTTTTAATTTCCTTCCGCGCCTTTGGACCCGCGAGTTCGGTCGCCCAGGCCTTTGGCCTCAGGTCCGGAAACCAGTCCATTGCCGCCACGCGGCCCTTTGTTTCCTTCTTGGCCACCGCCCTCAGGGCCTTCGGCCCAAGAAATGGTCCCAAAAATAAAACAAATAACTACCAAAAGCACCTTGTAATTCTTCATCTCAATCTCCTTATTCAATATAGAGCGTTTAATCTGTTATGAGCGCTTTCGTCAAGAAAAAGTTTATTTTTTTTCTTTAACGAAATAATTTTTCGTTGTATGTAAAACCCCATGAATTTCGCCACTTTCTTACAGGGTATTAGAACGCAAAAATCCATCGCTACATAGAAGGAGCATTACGAAACACTCGGTGGACATAATGCGCTCGGAATTTCACTCAGGCACTTCCAACAAATCGAAGCTGGAAAGTATCCGCCTTCTGAAAAATTACTGGCGACACTCTTTGCAAAAGTCCCCGCACGCGATCGAAAAATTTTAGTCTTAGCCTATTTTGAATCCGTCTTTCACGATAATAAGGACGGCGAGAATGTAATTGAATATATCGACCAGCATTTGCTTCCTGCCATCGAAACAGTATCAAAGAGTATATGGGAAACAAATCGACGGCTGATGATGTATTCGGATTCACAGCTAGATTATCTCGTTGAAAATCCAGACGCCTTACAGCTCCATAAGAGGGTTCTTCTTTATGAGTCCCTTCCCGTGAAGTCCTGTCATCTTTCTCAAAAGCAGCTCAAACAACTTGAGAACTTGGATTTGATCGAGGTTACATCTGGAGTGATCAAGCCCAGTCGTACACTTTACCGACTGCCTCATTACGATAACAGCAGCCCGAGGTCCGTTGCCAAGGCAAGCAACTACATATTGAAGCACATTGATCTGTACGCTTCAAGAGAGGGATCTCCTCATCAGGAGCTTAGCTATGCAGTGCAGATGGTGAGTCCTGCTGTTGCTGAGCGTATTTTAGAGCAAATGAGAGCTTTTAAGCGCTGGGTTCAGTCCCTAGCATCTAAAGATGTGGGACCTCAAGTAAAGCCATTTATTATGGTAGGATTTGCTAAACAGCTTGAGAACAAGGAGCTTTAACGGGTGTCCGCTTCAAAAGAAAACGCAATCCTTGCCCGGATTACCTTGATCACTAGTCTAGGCGATTTTATATCCTTCTTTGCAGTGCTGGTTTTCATCCATCAGATCAGTGGGAGTGTTCTACTAGCATCCTATACTGTTCCAATCAAAAGCTTGGGCATCGCTATTGGCGGCTTTCTTTTGCCGAGAACTCTTTCATTCGTTTCTCCAAGACGTGCGATTATTTTTTCACAGGTTCTGTCATTCTTTCTGATTCTGGCGCTTTCACTCATGGCTTTAGGTAAAAGCAACGCAGGCATTATCTTGGCCATCCTTTTTTTTCAAACGGTACTGAAACAGATTTTTGAAGGCGCCCGTGAAACTTATTCCCATGCCATTGGAGAGGCGCCGGAGCAAAGGGTTCTCCAGGCCCAAATCCTTCATGGTTTCTTTAGTGCTCAGACTTTTGGTCCGATTATCAGTTTCATTCTTTTAAAAACATTACCAATTCAGATTCCGCTTTTCATAGATGCAGGATCTTTTTTATGTGCTGCGATCATCGCATTACAATTGAGAAAGGAGTTAAAGCCTAAAAGTGGCAGCTTTTCAATTCTAAGGCCACTGAAGTATCTGGCTCAATCACCTAATCTTAGAAAAATTTTCTT
>CAYJBA010000339.1:0-3354 GCA_964367865.1 uncultured Bacteriovoracaceae bacterium
ATCATCTAAAATCAACCAAAGCCTTGGCGGATTTTATCGATCGCGAAAATATCGTGGCATCGGCGACTCTGCATACATTTTTTCCAGCCGTGGTTTATCCTTGGGGAATTTCAACCCACGATCTATCAACGCCGTATGATGATTTCTTTAAGACATTGGTAGAAATGGCGACGCGAGAGAGCCACTATCAAACGGGAAATTCAACAGAGGTTGTTTACCCTGCCGACGGAACCTTCGAAGATTATGCGTTTTGGAAACATGGAATCTGGTCCCTGCTCTTTGAGCTCGGTTACTCACATAACCCGAATGAAGGTGCGGTCGAAGAAGCTGTAAAGGTTAACGTCCCAGGTCTCCGTCGCATGATGGAAAATGCTCCAACTGCAAGAGCCGAAAAGCACGATTTTACCGGAAAGTGCGATCGGAGTTTAAAGATACTCGATCGTAGGGATGAGTAAGATCATTACATCGGCGCTTTTATCAATGCATCGATGGTCTGGGTTCCAATTCCGAAATATTTGATATGCCAATCGTCCACGGCCTTGGGCGGACTTGCTAAGGCGGTGGGTGATCTTAAGCATTGCCTTGCGCGATTTCCGGCATCTGAAAACGCGCTCGGCATTTCATCGCTGCAATAAACTTCGGTCCAAAGGTGATTGAGTCGATCCGCGAGCTGGCGTCCCAAGAGATCTTGGTGCGCGCGCGCCCAACCCATTGGATCCGGAATGGCCGACGCTGTTTTCTTATGAAGTCCAATATTGATGACTTCGACATCACTTGCCGTGTCCTCGGTATGACTATTATCGTTCACTGCGATTTCGATGGGCTTTCCCTGGAGCGCCCCTCGGGCTGCGAGATTAAGTTTTAGATCCTGAACAATCTTCCAAGCTCCGTAGGGATAAGATCTCCGTACGCTTCTTGTTTTTTGAACGGGCTCGCTCTGTGCATAGGTCTCGCTGCGATAGGCGATAGTAGGTACATTTTGAGTGAGGCCAGTTTTAGGATCAAACTTCGGGGACATCGTTTCATACGGAACTTGTCGAGTTTTAGTTACATTTTCATACACGACGTAATTTTCATTTTCGTAATACTCGTGAACGAGCTGGGTGGCTACCTTTTGCTCATTCGAGCTCCAATCTCCCGAAAGATCGAGATTAAGTACCCCGCCGCCATTGGCTGAATACCAAACAGATTGGCGCAAAGAATCGTTCATGATTTTTGGAATTTCGGTGTTAGAGGACGAAGGAAATCCGGTGAGTTTGGGCGTGGTAACGATTTCTCGAATAAATCGTGTACTGAGTTCGCGATCATTAAACGAAACAAGGTCTGCCGATTCACCCCAGAATACGCAAAATTTTCTAACAAACTCTGCTAAAAACGGGTGGCTGTTTTTTGCCTCCCGTGCAAATTTTCGACATTGGTTTTTGCCCTCTTTTTTATTTTGATTTCTCAGCGCGATAAACTCTTTGGTTCTATGCTCCTGAAATAGAGGTTCAACTTGTCTAAACTGAACTTCCTGTTTGAGAGGAAACGGCGCGTTGGCCGTGTCTTTTAGGGTTCCTAATAAATACTGCGCCGAAAATTGAGTTTCTTCTTGTTGTGTAAAGACAGCCTGTCCTACAGGTTGCATTCCCCAGACAGCTTCGTTCTTGACAATGCCAAGTAAGATTTGAGCTGCGTCACCAGGATTGCCGCCCGAACGGGCTTTTCTAACGTCAATTAACCTACGGTCTAAAATCTTGAGTCTTGCAGATCTAAGTCCCTCTAGAGCCTCGGGATTTTTTGGGCTACGTTGTAAAATACGCTCAAATGTCGCTGCCGCCTCCTCGTAACTCCCTTTTTCCATCATCTGCTCGGCTCGTTTCTGAGAACTAGTGCAAGCTGAAGCGAAAACGAATATAAAAAATAAGCTAAAAATGAGGCGTCGATAACTGTAGGGCATTTTCATGTAATTTAGATCCTCTTATGCAATGACTTTACTCGTGCATTTAGGTCTCGACAATACCGACTTGATCGCTGAGGCCATAAATTTCTTTTGCACTTTGTCACGGGGCCGGATAAGCATATTTGCAAAGATTTACCCGCTAGGGGTAGGGGATAATACTGATGAAAACTTGGAGTATTTCGGACTCTCTTAAGCTTTATAATATTGAAAATTGGGGCGACCAGTACTTTAGTATCAATCCAGCTGGCAATTTAACGGTCCATCCCAAGCGTGGCGAAGGCCCGGGCGTTGATTTAATGTCAGTCGTTGATGAGATCAAGTCTCAGGGACTGGGGATGCCTGTTCTCATCCGCTTTCAAGATATCATTCGCCACCGTGTTGTTGCTCTAAACGAAGCTTTTAGAAAAGCGATTGCGGAATTTGGGTACAAAGGAATATATCAGGGCGTTTATCCCATCAAAGTAAATCAGATGCGCGAAGTGGTCGAGGAGATCATCGATGCGGGCCGCCCGTACGACTACGGCCTTGAAGCGGGTTCGAAAGCCGAGTTGACCGCTGTTGTTGCGATGAACTTAAGTCCTAAATCACTCATCATCTGCAATGGGTACAAAGACTACGAATTTATCAAAACCGCACTTCTCGGTGTAAAGCTTGGCAAGCGAGTGATTATCGTCGTAGAAAAACTTACTGAACTTTATCAGGTCATCCAAGTTGCTAAAGAGCTGGGTGTTGTTCCTCAGATTGGAATTCGTTGTAAGCTTTACTCAAAAGGGAGCGGAAAGTGGGAGTCCAGCGGCGGTGAGTTCGCTAAGTTTGGTCTTACCACGCCTGAACTCCTTCATGCCGTAAACGTACTCAGGCAAGAAGGTTTGCAAGATAGCTTTAAGCTTCTACATTTTCATATCGGCTCCCAAATTACCAATATCAGAACTATTAAGGACGCCACCAAAGAGGGCGCACGTATTTATTCGAAGTTAAGAAAAATGGGACTCAATCTTGAGTTTCTCGATGTCGGCGGTGGACTGGGTGTCGATTACGACGGGTCACGCACGAGCTTTGAGAGTTCAATTAACTATTCCCTGGCGGAGTATGTCGGCGCGGTAGTTTATTCGATTCAAGAGGTCTGCCAGGCAGAAGAAGTTCCGGAGCCACATATCGTTTCAGAAAGCGGGCGTGCGCTTGTGGCACATCACTCGGTTCTGATCGTCAACGTATTTGGAAGCATCGAGGTCGGTGCAACTCCGGTAACGCTGCAAGAAACTCAGGACGAAGACGATGTCGTTAAAGAAATGCGGTATCTCTCGCAGCATCTTTCGACTAAAAATCTGCTCGAGCATTTTCACGACGCGGTCACCCGTAAAGAAGAAGCCCTCAGCATGTTCAAGCTGGGCTTTTTGTCCTTAGAGGACAAA
>CAYJBA010000340.1:0-3327 GCA_964367865.1 uncultured Bacteriovoracaceae bacterium
CCCTACACGACGCTCTTCCGATCTGAAAGTCATCAAACCTAGAACATGAGTTACAAAGTTTCAATTTTATGGCTGAGAATTTGGCGAGACTCTCGGGCCCAGGCCACGACTGAATACATATTGCTTTTGGCCGTCATAGTGGGGGTCGCAGTTTCTGTTTTTAAAAAATTATTAGCGCCAGGTATGAAAGTTCTTTCGGAATCTGTGCTGAATTTAATAGAAGACAGGCTTTCAGGTAAGTCAGGGGATGGATTTCTTGGTTTCAATAACCTAAAAAAATTTCATTTAATGCCAAAAACCAACCGGGTCCCGCACATTCGGGACTTTAAGGGGGGGGTCGGGGCATAAAGCCGCCAGCCAACCCGTTTGTTACTGACCTATATAGCAACACCAATGCCAATCCTGACAAAAAAAATCATCTATGAAATTGGGGGTTAAAAAGGGGCGGTGTTAGAAAATTTGACACTATCAGCTAAAATTCTGTAATGAGGATTTTGACTCTATGCATTAATATTCCAATTAATCATGGGACTTAGAAGTAGGGTGTCCAAATTTTGGACAGTACTGCATAAATTTTTCACACTAAATCGGGTGCAAATTGGGTTTGACCCCGCTTCGTGTCAGAGTCCTTTTGCGCCCATCGTCATAAGTTGTTGTTTTAACAATAGACGCAGTGCGATAAAAAGTGCTGGTATTTGGGCATAGGCTTTGCTATACCGCAGCAAGTTTCAAATTTTAAAGGGGAGTAGTGCTTTATGACCGGACTAGTAAAATATTTTAAGGATCCTGTAAACTGGGGAGTGGCTACGGCCATAGCTGTTGTTGCTACCGTGGTTTGGATACCGTTTGTTCAAGCGGAACTGGTTTATGAAAACGAAGCGGCACCTTCATACGCCGATCGTGATGCGACGCAACAGCCTGCAGCTCAACCCTTTCAACAAAGTATTGCTCAGCCGACCTTGATACAACCTGTTCCCGTCCAGCAGATGCCGGTACAACAGATGCCAGTTCAACAGATGATGGTTCAACCGCGCATGCAAAACTACGCTCCCAGCGCGCAAGTCACTTCACAGTCAGATATTCAGAACCTTTCGAAAACCGAACTCATGCGCCGAGAACGCGTTCGAGAGGAGCTTAAAAATGAAGACGTACTTCAAGAACGTTTGGAAGACTTGCGTTTACAGGACGAACGACGCAGAACAGATCAAGTTCTAGGTCTGATTCCAGTTAACGCAGCTCAGCCTGCCCCTCAGATGATATCGGCTCCCGTGAGTGAACAAATTGTGGGTGTACCGGTTACCGAAAGGCGCGCTGACGCTGTAGTTGCTACAGCGGTCGCACTCCCTGTTCAATCTGTTCGTGCAGACCAGTTGACCACAGGTGCATCAATGGCGACATCCACAACCGATTGGAACAACGAAAAAACCTATATGGCAATCTCGCCTCGGTTTGGGTTGGCTACGATGAATAATACTGGCTACGACATTAGGCCTCGCTATTCCGCGGGCGTTGGCGTTGGAATGATTGTTTCAGACAACGTCGGCTTTGAACTCGGTTACACTTTTAACGAGTATGGCCTAGCCATAGCTCCAGCAAATCCGCTTGTTCAATATCAAGTTGCCCAGGGTTATGTTTCAAATTTTGAAACCTATGCTCTAAAGCAAAATGTATTTGATGCCGGACTTAAACTCCACGTCTTAGGAATGGATTCTAGAATTCGTCCCTATGTGGGTGGTGGCGGTGCATATCAGAAATCGTTTCTCAATTATGACAGTACTATTTTAACGGGTCTTAATCGGATGAATTTGGGTCAGATGACAAGTGATTACCAGGTAGATTCGTTTTTAGGATTTCTGTCCACCGGTTTGGATGTGCGGGCTAGCAGAAGTATTATGGTCGGAGCAGGCTTTAAGTATTACTCTGTACTTTCAGCTCGTGAAAATAGCCCGCTCAATAATGCTGCGCTCTATGGGGCCCCTTTGTACAGCCAGTGGACTGACCCTGCTAAACAATATATCGGTGGCTCGCTTGCGCGTGCGGCGTTTTATTCGATCACAGGATCTGTTAGTTTTATTTTCTAAGCGAACTGAACGGCTATCCCTTAAAATTTTGCGGAAACCATAGGGCAGATTATCCTTGGTTCCCGCAGGATTCCATTGTTATGATCGTGCGCTATGGAATCACAAGAACTTCGAGTTCAAAGGGACAATCGACCCATGGCACAATCCACTGAAAATATCTTTAAGTTAACTCCTCCAGCCCCATCTTCAGCCGGACCAAAAATCTGGACTCTTTGTTTTAATCTGCCCGGTGAAAAAGTAAACAAATTGAGTCGAGCTGTCATCATTGAGCTCGAAAGCACCGTTTCAGAACTCGAAAATCTCGCAAAGCAAAATAAAATCGATCTTCTGTTTTTCGTATCAGGCAAACCCGCAAATTTTATTGCCGGAGCAGATATCGATATGATTAGGGCAGCTAAAACTGCGTCCGAGGCAGAATTACTTTCAGCCACGGGTCAAAAGTTGATGAACCGTTGGGAGGACTTGCCTTTTCCGACAGTGGCTGCAATTGACGGCCCTGCATTAGGAGGTGGCTGCGAGTTCGCCCTTTCATGCACTGCAATGGTGATGTCAAACAACCCATCTGCCAGGATTGGATTACCGGAAGTCATGCTTGGGCTCATTCCGGGACTAGGAGGATGTGTTCGACTTCCTAGAAAAGTTGGACTTGCCTCTGCTTTAGATATGATTTTAACGAGTCGGGCTCTCAAAGGCGAGCAGGCAGTGAAGTTAGGCCTCGCTGAAGCATGCTTGCCTAAAGAGAATTTTGAAGATTCAGCTTTAAAATGGGCACGAGCTAATTTTGATTCTTTGAAAAAAAGTGTGCGTCTTGCGCGCGAACCTAAATTGGCTGGGATGGGTGGTCCTGTGGGCACACTCATGGAGAAGACACCCATGGGTCGTGCGGTGATGTTAAACCAAGCGCGTAAAGGCGTGCTATCCAAAACTAAAGGTCATTATCCAGCGCCGTTAAAAGCGATTGAGGTTCTTTCTCAAACGAGTGGATATTTTAGTCCTCGAGTGCGCGGTATCAAACGCGATCGTTGCATGGCAATAGAAGCAAAAGGTTTTGGTGAATGTGCCGGCACTGAAATTTCCAAAAATCTCATTCGTATTTTCTTTTTGACTGAGTCAGTAAAAAAATCAAAGGGGCTACCACCCGGTGTCGAGGCTAAATCAAAAGTGGTTTCTCATGCCGCGGTTCTTGGGGCAGGAGTTATGGGAGGCGGCGTAGCGCAGCTTTTTGCAGAGAAGGGTATACCCACTC
>CAYJBA010000341.1:0-3311 GCA_964367865.1 uncultured Bacteriovoracaceae bacterium
TGCCGAGCGCGAATTATTTTTAATTCCCACCTCAGAGGTGCCGCTGACCAATATACATCGCGACGAAATTTTGAATCCCGGAGTGCTTCCGCTTTATTTTACTGCCTATTCGCCGTGCTTTAGGAGCGAAGCGGGCTCGTATGGAAAAGACACCCGTGGGCTGATTCGTCAGCATCAGTTTCAAAAGGTTGAACTTGTAAAAATTGTTGAACCTGAAAAGTCCTATGAAGAACTAGAGGGCATGGTAAAAAATGCCGAAAAGGTGCTTCAAACTCTTGGACTCCCCTATCGTGTGATGGCCCTATGCTCGGGCGACATGGGATTTAGCGCGAGCAAGACCTATGATATTGAAGTCTGGCTCCCCGGACAGTCGGCGTATCGCGAGATTTCAAGCTGCTCAAACTGCGAGGATTTTCAGGCCAGGCGCGCTGCAATCCGATACCGTCAGGATGCTCAGGCCAAGCCCAGATTGGTACACACTTTAAACGGTTCTGGGCTTGCGGTGGGCCGAACTTTTATCGCGGTTCTTGAAAACTACCAAGACGCCGATGGTAATATTATGATACCCGAGGCATTGACCAAATACCTGGATGGCGCACCTGGTTTTGTAAAAGAAAAAGGAACGCTTTGGATTAAAGGCAAAAAGTAAGGCCTTTGCTTTAAGATTTATAGACGCGGAGAGATGGCTGAGTGGTCGAAAGCGTCGGTTTTGAAAACCGATGTGGGGGTAACCCCACCGGGGGTTCGAATCCCTCTCTCTCCGCCATATTCTTGAAATTACGGTTAAAATTTAAAATGCTTTTCCGTCTAGTACTGTCTAGTGATGGTGAGTGTAACCGAGTTCGGTTACAAATCGGGTTACAAGTTTTCGAGTTTGGGTACCTTAAGGATTGCTTGGGTCTGGAGTTACACGAATTCCGGCGGGGGTCTGTTCGACGGTGTATCTCATGACCTTTTTACAAACAGGAGCGGAACCTGAGTCACAGCTGTAGGCGCAATTAAATCCCCAAGCGACGGCTTTCATTTTGTCGATGCACTCGTCCAAGGTGTTATACGGCCCATAATTCATTTCACTACATTGAAGAAAAATAGGGCTGCAGGTCTGAGCACGCCATTTGTCAGATTTGCACCCGGTAGTTGTTAGTAGAAGACAAATGGAGATTAGGATCCGCGAGTTCATTAAGCTGCATCCGCAATTTCATAGTCTAGGTCTTTTAAGCGCGGCTTTAGCGCGCGCTCAAATTTTACCATATTGTCGATCAAGGCGTCTTGAACCTTTTCTTTATCCAAATCCATGACGTCATCACCCTCCGCAATAATGTATCGGATTCTGCAGGCGCGCTTTCCCGGGAGGTCTTGAAATACTAGTTCATGTCCAAACTCTGATTCGATCTTTTTTTTCTGAGATATTAACTGTTTCAATATCGACTCGTTCATATCTGCATCGTTAGTGTCAATGTAGAGTTCTATCCCATAGTATTTTGACGCAGCCAAAAAGACAAAACTTAACCCCCCCTTGCCAGATGCCTGAGAATGGAAGTGGTATTTTAGAGGCTTGCGACTTACAAAGCCCGGAAGCTTTCCCTCACACTTTTTGTTTATCTCTGTCCAAAATTGAATATTGAAGCGACCCCTGTCTGTTAGTTCGGAGTCGGCTGCTGCAGCTGTCTTTATCCCCTCGTCAGGTCTACAAATGACCTGAAAGAGAGGAGCGGGTTTTGAATCATCAACTGAGAGCGCTTCTAGCTTAACGAGAAAGAATTCGAGGTTTGTTTGAGTGTTAAGCCAATTGACAGCATTTATGTGTTCTTGTCTTGGCTCACTAGAAATCCAAACAACTGTTTTTCCGTCCAAATTAGAAACATAAGTAATTATTTGACCCAAGTGAGTGTGGTCAGTTTTCTCAAGTTGATTCTCAATGATAACTTTATGTCCACTTTCATCAGTTGCCACGATATCAGCGGAAAAGGAGCCTACTTGATGTTCTCGCTTAACCAGAGTCAGTTCAAAACCTATAGCTTCAGATAGCGCTTCAAGGTTGGTCTCGAGCCAACTTGTGAAATCACTTGCCTCGTTTTTCCAAATTTTTCGAATATCGTGTTTTTTGAGTTTTCCGATCACGTTGAGACCTCTATTAAATTAGAATTCCTGTGTATTAGGTATCGGCCAAAAAGGCAGGAAACTTTGATGCATTTGAAGGGGGCTTGGGCATTCCCAACTACCTATAGCGTTTAATGTTTCAGGGTTAGAAATAATTTGATCAACCAATTTGAATTTGAGGTGCAATACGGAGAAATACTGAGCGGTAATCGCAAGATTGAAGGTGCGTCGTAATATTGTCGGGTGATGCGGAAGTCAAGAGGTCGAGCAAATTGTCCGAAAAAACAAATGAGGATCAATTGACCCTATTCATCACCATAGGTGTATTCATCGCATTGTTATTCGGCGCCCAGTGGCTTCTTCGAGCAATGGTAGCAAAGATTATAGCTACTACTGGGAGGGTGGAACATCCATCTGACAGTCGTTCACTTCTCTGGCCAAGTAATAATGAGCACTTAGGTAAAGAGTTACTAGAACGAAACCATGATTTAATGGAAAAATTTCTCGCTGATATTAAGCTAGATTTGTTCTCCTATTACATTGAGAACATGACAGTCAGATTTCTAAGGGAAACACTGACTCTCTATAAACCTTCACAGGGAGAATATTTCAACACGTGGATATCTAGATCAGATCTACCTCGAGATGTTCTGGCCTTCGGGAACGAAGTCTACCGCAAATTTAAAGATCGATACAATTCCCTTCAAGATGCTGAACGCCATGAAAAAGCAAACAAAGCTACAGAAGTTGCACGACAAATCCTCGCGTCTAATGAAGAGAAGGTAAAAAAATTTTTGGAGATCGCATATCGGAAAGTGTCCACGATTGACGATTATGGCGACGAGAATATAGATGCTTTTGAATGGGAGGTCTTACGACTCATTAAAAAACTTGCCTGTAACAATTCCTTACTGGAACGAGAGCTTCGTTGGTTTGACTCAAAAAGGAATAGTGGCGATTTATATGAGTTAACCTTATGCCCCATCTCAACAGAGATCCGAGCGGAGTTGAAAAAATATTTTAGCAAGTATGGTCAAGCTTCGGTTGATAAGTTCATAGATATCGCCACCCCGCATTTAGGCGCGCCCAAAGCGTTTAAGGCGTTGATGTATGGAGATGATATGGATATTATTCTTGTTGATCAAGTATCACTTCTAAATCCCGAAAGGATTAAATACAAGCCTATCTCTCCTGTTTTTTATGTGTATAAA
>CAYJBA010000342.1:0-3297 GCA_964367865.1 uncultured Bacteriovoracaceae bacterium
GCTCCACCGCGGCAACAATGGCAGCTTTTGTGCTAGTTTGACCCTTATCGAATCCAATAAAATACAAGTGTCCGTCCGCGTCCGTCACAAATTCAGCTTCGACTACATCGCAAAAGCTCGCTTCGATTACGGGGACACATTTTTTCAAGATTTGATAAGCCTCTGGAAATTTTTCTCTGAGCGAACGCTTTCGGGTCTCCTCTAAATCACCCTCGCCTGCCTCAATGGGGTATTTTTTTGGATCTACTCCCCCTTGATACACGCCATAGAGATCCTTTTTACCCGTAAACGGATTTCTCGTATAAGCAAGTCCATGGACGGCTTTCGGGTCCAACGACCTCAACATTTGAACCTGCATAAAGACTTCGTCCCCCCCGGCTGCCTTTGCGGCGCGAGAGTAATGAAGAAGAGTGGCTAAAAGTTGATGCTCGGGTTGTTCCGGGAACTGTCTTTTGATTTTTTGTGAAATTACGTTTTGGTATTCTTTTACTTTCTGGGAGAACTCCTCCTCTTTGAGGTGAATTAATCCGCCGGGACCGCCCTCCCGCGCTGATTCGATTCCAAAAGTCTTTCTAAAATCGGTGGGAGGACAGCCTAAAATGAGTGTGGAGAAGCTTTCTAAAAAATCGACATAAATGGTAAATGCCAGACTTTCGCCGTAATTGTGTATCAACGAGCGTAGGCTCTTTGGGCAACAGCCTATATTTCTTATCGCGCCAGCGTAGTCACTCTGAACGGTAAGTAGCAAAGGGGATTCACGTCCTGCAAATTGCTGATGCGTCAGCTGTTCAAATCGACTCAAGATCTTTGTTAACTCACGCAAGAACTCAGGCGGCGGTGTCGCTGTTGCGTCTATGTCTCTAAAGCTAGATGTTAGGTAAACGCCAGGCAAAATCGGCGTTTGAGCCTGGAGCAGGCTTACTTTTTTCTTTAAATTTGTGGCTCGAGTGTCACCAGCCAAAGCCTCTCTATAACTTTTAAGTTGATCCTGCGAAATCGAATGATCTAACGGCCAAAAAAATCTAAAGCTGACCTGCTCTGGTTTCTTGTTTTTATTTAGAGTGCTATTCATTGGCGATTTTATCCATTTGAGTATATTTGTTCACTTTTTTGGCAAGCTCTTTTAAAAAATCTTCATGGGGTTTTGGCCCATAAAATTCAAAAATAATAGTTTCACCATTTCGAATTTCAGCCCCCCAAATCGAATCTGCGTCTAATTGGATTGCTTTTTTTTCAGGTTTTAGAGCAAATAATTTAGCTTTACCTGAGTACTCTCTCAGATGCGTAATAATAAGATGGGCGTTTCCAGCGTGGACAAACACGTCCATTTTGTTGATCGTGATTCGAAACGCCATACTCAGCGGACCGTTGGAAACGTGAGTAGGGCCGCCCCAGTAAGAGGATTTTGTATCCGTCTTTCTCCGCAACGGGTGAACCGTGGCTGACGTGGGGACCTTGAGCACGGGCTCCACAGGTAGGATCTCCGAATCTGGCCTGGATTGGATCATCTCAAAAACGGCCTCATATCTTTCAGCGGCCAGAGCTTCCTGTGTTTCTGAACGTTTTCCGCTTAAAGTTTTTACGTAGACCGATATTAAAGTGCCCACCGGAAATGCCGGCAAAGCTGCCCAGTGCGGCGCTCGCCGCGGATTAACTAGGACGAGCGGGGGTCCTTGAGTGCCGTAGGGGAACTGAAAAACAAGAACTGTGTCAAACTGGGCCCATCCACCCACGCTTCGATACAACATGTCAAATTTGGTCTTTCCGGATATTTCGGCATAGGTCGTAAAGCTACGACTGTAGTGATCGGAGAGAGCCAGTTTGAGGATAAGCTGAATACCTGTTTCAAGTTCTTCGTGGCCAAATACACCAGCCAGAGAATCCCAGTTTTTTGGATCTCTTAGAACGTCACCTAAGTTGAGTTTTTTTGTAACCGCTTGGCAGCATTTCTCGATCTTCTCGAGCGCTGATTTTAGTTCTACTAAGCTTTTTGGGTCTGTTAAGTAATGATCGATCGCCTTGAGCCGTGACCTGCGTTGCATGAAAGTGTCTCCCCTACTCCAATGCTTATCGGAGAGTCAGAAAAACACCTTGAATACCAAAAACAGAAAGATTTACCCAGCTTTGCGCTGCTTGGGTATGGGGCGTAATGCTGAAATATCTATTTCATACTGCGGCACGTCTTCAGCATTATCGACATGAATAGAGTGGCGCCCCGAATCATCCAGATCCGGGCGGCGATCCTCGCCTCCGCCCTTATTTCTCATTTTCCACATTTCGTATTCCATATCGGGATCCATCTCAGCTTCTCTTGCAGCGATCATGGACAAATGAAGAATATATTTCGTCATGATCGATTGCATCCGATCTTTTACAACGTGATAATCTTTCAAGGTCGATACCTCAATTAAAAATAGAAGCCCTTCTTCAAGCTGGCGCGGATCAGGGGTCGTTGCAACAAAGTAATCCCGCTCCTCTAACATGCGCAAATATTGCTTTTTAAGAACTAAATACCGTGACGACTCGGAGTCATGGGTGTACCAGGCAAGTTTTTTAGAAAGCTTTTCAATTTGGCGGTCGTATTTGTACACGATTTTTTCATAAGGCTTGATCATCTCATTGATCTTTTCCTGAGTGTTGTAATCAAGCGTAAATGAAAAATACTCGTCCGGTAAATGACTTGTATGCCTGAGGTCCTGCTTCATTGCAAAACGCCCAAAATGCCGGTCATTCTTGCAATATTTGGGTTTGAGCCCGGTCGATGCAATGATATGCGCCAGCGCATTGACAGCATCATCCCAAGTAGCCTGCAGGGGTGAGCGCCCATCCTGAAAAGGCTCCATTTCAGCTTTAGCCTTTGATTTGGGCTTAGGCTCATTTGAGCGGTTATAGGGCGTCTTGAGCTCGTAGTTAGGAAGATTAATCGAGAAGACCAATCGTTCACGAAAAGGCCGTTTCGGATCTTCTTGTTCTAGAAAAACTACAGTACTCCGTGCAAAACAGCTTTTGAGCTGGGAGCTAAAGCCACCAATGCCCGCGAGTAAGCGATTAATCTCTTCGACCTTTTCATCGAGCGACCGAACCAAATTTCTCTTTGTGGATTTGATAGCGCGTACATAGGCATATTCTGCCTCGTGCATATTCATCGTCTCAGAGAGAAGTGGGCTTAGATTACCGGGATCGTGATTTTCGTAAGAGCTTTGCGAATTGACATCTTTTTCGTGCTCCAATCGATTCTGAAGGTTATTGAGGTTCGCGGTTTCAAATTCCTTGTAATTTTTTACGATGAAATCTTTT
>CAYJBA010000343.1:0-3266 GCA_964367865.1 uncultured Bacteriovoracaceae bacterium
TGCCTGCGTGGCTATTTTAAAGTCCGCGCGAATCATGATTAATGAAACAATCGAAAATGCTATAAATGGCGTGGCGGCGGCGAGGGAAATTCTTGTGGGCAAGTTGAGCTTCAGCTTCATAATCTTGGGTTACTCCTCTAGTACCCATCGATCTTTTCGACAGCTTAACAGCCCAACTTTAGGCCGCGAGTTTTTTGATTTTATCGCTCCCCATCATCGCATCGGTCGAGAGCGCTTTGACGATATCAACTAAAATAATTACGCGATCCTCTAGTTTACCCATTCCAGTAATAAAGTTGAGTTCGTCACCTAAAACCGGAGAGGGCTCGATGCGTTCTTGCACAAATTCAACAACTTCGCTCACTTGATCAACAATCATCCCAATTTGCCCGTTTTCGCCCTCGATCACGATAATACAGGTCTCGCGATTATAAGGAGTAAAGTCGAGCCCAAATTTAAGCCTGAGATCAACGACTGGGATCACCTTTCCACGAAGATTGATTACCCCAATTACGAAATCTGGCGTTTGTGGAACGGGTGTAATATCAGTTACTTGATTAATTTCCCGGACCGTAAAAATGGGCAGCCCATAGGCGCGACCCTTAAGTACAAACGTCAAATACTGGCCTGCTTTTGCTTGTCCTGTGCGTCCTTCCATATATTCGAAGTTCCTCAGTAACCTTTCGGTCCAATATCCCACTGCCTTGATCTTTTTAACAATCGGGGACTGCCGTGCTGATTTTGTTAAGAAACCGCTTCAAAAATCCGAAAAAGAGTAGCCGAACTTGAAAAATGAAGTGCGTTTAATTTGAGTATGAATTGGGTGAGTTTTTTAAACTTAACGTTGATTAAAGAGATGGAAGGTTTCACATGGTAGGAATCGATGATCAAGGTGATTTTATTATCCAACTTCGAAAAGAATTTTTAGACGAAGTTTCGTTTCTTCTCGAACAATGTGAGGAGTCCTATCTTAAACTTGAAAATCCAACTCTTCGAACAGAGGAGCTCACAAATATTTTTCGTCTCGCACATTCGATTAAAGGGTCGGGGACTGTTGTTGGGTATGATGACCTGGCCGAGTTCGCTCACGTCGTTGAGGATTGTCTCACGCTTTTGCGTGATCTCCCCGAACGCGTGACACCCGAGATCACTTCGCTACTACTTAAAGCGGGGGACGCCTTTAAAACCCGGGTCGAAATGTTAAAAAAGAACTCTCCTGACGCCTGGAATATAGCTGACTTGAAAGTGCAAATTGTGGCGACCACTCAGGCCTTAAAGGGTGTAAAGCAATCTGAAGTTCCTACGCCTGCGCTGACCGTTCAGACACCTCAGGAAGTCCAAAGTCCTACCGCGACCCCAACAGTTCAACCCCATCAGCCCACCCTAACATTGGTAACGCCCCCTGCTGCTATTTCTTCAATGCATGCTGCGCCCGCGAAACAGGATCCTACCGAACATCATGAGCACCCGGAACACCACGATACTCATGCTCATGAGCACTCTCACAGCAAAAGCTCACAGGGCGTTTCAGTCAAGGTGGATTCGGTCCGCATCGATGCGGTTCTGGATTTGGTCGGAGAGCTCGTTGTAATTAAATCTCAGCTTTTACAAGAAAGGTCTCGCGTCGCGCATCTTTCAATACGAGAAAACGAGGTACTTGCCCTTTTGGATAAAACTGTTCGCGACCTCCAGGATAAGACCCTGAGCATGCGAATGACTTCGCTTAAGCCACTCTTCTTGAAAGTTCAAAGAACCGTTCGCGATTTGGCAATCAAACTCAATAAGCCAATCGAATTTACAATGTCCGGCGAAGATATCGAAATTGACCGCACTATGATTGAACTCTTAAATGACCCGCTTATTCATATCGTTAGAAATGCGTTAGACCACGGAATCGAAAAAGGGGCTCAGCGTAAATTGTTAGGAAAAACCGAAAAAGGCTTTATCAGCATGACTGCAAAGCATGCGGGTGGCCGCATTGTTGTCGAAATCAAAGACGATGGGAGCGGGATTGATCGCGAAAAAGTCTTAGCAAAAGCGATCAATAATAAAATTATTTCTGAGACTCAGCGAAATCTGACCAATCAACAGGTGTATGACCTGATTTTTGCGCCAGGATTTTCGACTGCCGATGCCGTTACAGACATATCCGGCCGCGGCGTGGGACTCGACGTAGTAAAAAGCAATATTCAGAAACTAAAAGGCACCATTGAAATCGACACAGAAATGGGTAAAGGATCCATATTTCGCCTGTCGCTACCGCTGACTACAGCCATTACCGAAGGCATAGTCGTTATCATCAACCAAATTCGTTACGTCATCCCAATGGATAGCATCCGTGAATTATTGCGAATCGAAGCAGGGTCTGTCACCAATGTTCGCGGTGAAGAAGAATGTCTTTCAGTAAGAGGCAGGATCTTGCCATTGGTAAAAATGAATCTTCTTATGAAGATCAATGGAATTTCCAATACGATTTTAGAAGCCATGAATCTTAAGGCGTCTCAAGTTACAGCGACCAAAAGCGAAATTACGGAGACTCGGACTGACATGGTCGTCGTCATCGACCATTTGGGTTATAATATCGCTCTTACTATAGACGCTGTACTCGGTCAAAATCAGGTGGTCGTAAAACCCCTGGGACAGAATATCAATACAACAAATGGGGTTGCGGGTGCGGCTATCATGGGGGATGGAAAAATTGCCCTCGTATTAGATCTCGACGGCCTTGTCCGATATGTTCGCGCATCTAACTCTCAGGCGGATCGAATTGCCAGAGAAAAGAAGAAACAACTTAAGGCAGCATAAATGGTCAAAAAACGGCCTGAAGCCGAGCCAGTGACCCTCACCGGCACTAATTACGATTTTAATCAGTTTTTGCACTTCTTACAGACCGATCGTGTGGGCTTTTCGCTCCTTTCTGGCATTATAAAAAAATCTGCTGGAATTAATTTACCGGTTACTGAAAAAAACCTGAGCCTCATGGCTGGTCGGCTCTTTTCAGTTCTCAATAAGTACGATTTTACTAATTACCATCAATACCACGACTATGTTCTGCAAAACGGCCAGGACGCGCTCATTGAGTTAGTTACTCGCATGACCACAAACACTACTGACTTTTTTCGGGAGGATGCCCATTTTAATTTCATGAACCAAGTCATACCTCAAATGATGGCCGATAAAAAAAATGCCGTGGGCTCCATCAAGCAGGAGCTTCGCATTTGGTGTGCAGTCTGCAGTTCGGGACAAGAAGCCTACACCCTTGCGAT
>CAYJBA010000344.1:0-3259 GCA_964367865.1 uncultured Bacteriovoracaceae bacterium
GCTCGACCTGCTCCCCCTTAACCATCGGTTCTGCAACTTGCCCCTTCAATTTAAGTTTTACATCTGGGAGCAATGACTTAAGGATTCCGCCCCGATCACTCTTTCGATAAGTGAAGACCGGCTTTTTTCGAACATAACCCACAAAGACGCCATGAATGGGAGTGTAGTTCACCAGAAATTTTCGAACGCCACACGCCGCATAGGGTTGTTGAGACTTCTTGGCCTCAAAGCGTTTAAAGAGCGAAACAGCTGAAGGCAAATAGGCTGCCCGAATGGGTTCTAAACGCCTGATCTGTAACTCGACCAGCCGATCTGTCGGAGCGTCCGGATGAAGTTCAAAGACATCTCCTTTTTCAATCAATTCTGAGTCCAGCGGACTCTCTCGTCCCGCACCCGAGGTAACCCAAATGGCGCCCTCTCGATTTTGCAAACTCCAAGATTTAGGCTGATCTATAGAAATGGGTTCGGAGGAGTCCCAGAGGACTTTTCGGGATCGACCGTTGACAGAAGTAGTAATAAGAAATTTATCTGCTTTCATGGCGCGTTCACCAATTCCTTGCTCACCTGCTGATTCTCTTTTCGAAAATGGGTTCTCTTTCGATAAAGGTGCGCCGAATCATCATCTTCGCGACCTAATTTAGAAGTAAGCGAATCCAGTCTCGCTTTATCCATGCCTTCGACGACATCCTCGTCAAATTTCATAGCTTTGGTTGAATCACCGCTGCTCGCCTGGTTTTGCTTAGGTGCGGTCGCCTTTGCTTTATCCTCTGCAGAAGCTACCGCGATCGTTCCGCCAAAAAGTGCAAACCAAAAAAGAATTTCTGCAATTTTCTTCACAATTTACCCCCTTTTTTTGCCGCCGGTTTTCGTGCTGAACCGAGTTCATCCGGCACACTCATTCCCAGCCATCTCGCGGCAGAGGTTATAATGATTCGTTCAGATTCGTTTGTCTGATCAAATGTTCCTGACAAATAGGCACTCAAATTAGACCGCGTCTTCTCCTTATCAAAAGAGGCCAGGTAATGCGAAACAAGAGACAAATAAAGCGGCTCACGCTGATCTTCGTTAAACGCGCCGGCTACCTCTTGCAATTCCTTTACGCCCTCTGCTTGAGCGCCCGCCAAGCTCAAAGACGCCGCTTTAAGTAATCCCATTTCATGGGTCGGAAGGGCGCTTTTTGAGTTCATTTCTTGAAGTAAAAATGCGATCTGAGGCCAACTCCGATTAGCAAGCGCTTTTCCCATACGCGTTTTAAAAACGGCTGCGGGCTCATCTGATTTAGGCTTATCCAAATTCCAACCACCCGTCGGATCGATTTTCTTAATCAGTGTAAGCGAGATATATTGAATCGGTTCAGCAGCCCAGTCCTTTCGTAATTCGTTTGCCGTTTTTGGATGCTCGGCAAACATGGCTGCAGAAACAGCTTTTAGATTTCTTTCATCAATCGCCGAGGAGGTCGCGATATCAAACGCTGATTTTCTAAATTCTTGGGCTTTCCTTTCAAAGGGAGACACTATATCCGAAATTGTTTTCTTGTATTCAACTAAGTCGGCAGCGGCTAAGCCCTCGGGCATGGGCAAGGAATAAAGATCCTTTCCAAATTCGAAGTACATATGAGCGATCTCGTTAAATATTGAAGCGCGAATTCTTAGCCAAGGAAGTTCTGCAATTTTGTTTCCCACTTCCTCTAACTTTCGCATCATTCCGGAGCGACGATCGATAAGATCTTTTTGAATTTTACTCAAAGGTGCAGCTTTTCTAATTTCAGAACGTGACAATTCAAACGAAGCCGGCAGTGACTCAGAAATATAGGGCAGCAGCGAATATTTTGTTATGGAGTCGCTCTGAGTCCAGTTCTTAGCGACTTGCTCCATAAGATTGAGTCGATCCTTGTGACTAAAATTGTTATAACTTTCCAACGCAATTACCGACCAAATCCCTGGTGCTAGGCCTCGTCCTTGACTCATTTTACTTTGTGCTTTTTTAAATGTTGCTGGAGAGCGAGCCTCTCTCCGATCTAGGAGGGCAGCTAAAGCCTCATATTTCGCGCATTCATCAGCCAGTTCCGACGAACAAATGTCCGTGGTCGAAAGCGAGGCCCTCAGTTCAGCCGGATTTCCGGTTAAGTACCCAAGAAGAAGGATTTTCTTTTTCATGTCTAAAATCTCAGACCCCTTTAGAAAATTCCTTGAGCCAATAAAATAGAGCCGATAGGTGCGGTTTGCCGTTTCAAAATCATACTGTTCTTCAGCTAGACTCGCGCGAGTGGCTAACGCCGTAGCCTTAAGTTCAGGCGTCGGTGCGCGTTCTGCTGCTAGTGCCAAATAAACCATTGCGCGTTTTTTATCACCCACTCCTAACGCTGCGTTGCCAGCGATCGAAAGGGCGTCGTTGTACTTTGGGCTTTTAGGATTTTTTGCCATGAACTGATCGGTTTTCGTAAGAACCTGAGCGTAATCTTTTTTCTGATATAGGATTTCGATGGTTTTAAAATAGGTATCTCCGTTTACAACGCCTAACTTTTTGCCGAATTCTTTTCCGGCTCCAAAACCGCGTTCAATAAGATATTTAGAATATTCGTAAGCCCTCTCCCAATCTGAACTTGCAATATAGGTGTCAAGGAGTAGCGAAGCGGTGGGCACCGCGTATTGCGAATTGGGTTTATTTTCAACAAATGTCTTTAATCGGGGAAGAGCTTCGTTCAATCGACTTTGAGCGTACAGCGCACGATTAGCCTCGAAAACGAAAACATCAAGTGTATCTCCGCCCACCTTATAGGCTTCATAGGCATTTAACCATTGTAGCCACTCCTCAAACAAAGGATCACCCGCTTGTGCGGATCTAGCATCGGCATATGTTTTATGTTTTAGTTCAGTGGGAATAGAATTTTTCTTTCGCAATATCTCATAACGAGCTGAAATAGCGCTTAGCCCAGAACGTGGAACAAGTGCCGAATCTTCTTTTGGAATGTTTTTGGCATTAGTGACAATCCAGCGGTAATGTTGCTCGGCAGCTTCAAAACTTTTATATTCGAAATTAATTTCAGCTAGATTGAAGTGAAGTCGAAATACGGCTTTATCAAACGGCGGGGTAAAGACGAGGATCTGACGATAGACTTCTTTTAGCATATCAACGTAAATAGCCAGATCGGAAGATCGTTTTTTATCTGCTACGGTAGTTTTCAATGAAGCTGCCGCCATGTGCAAAGTATTTCGAGCTCGCGCCGAATTTTTCGTGGTAGGATCAATGGTTCCAGCCC
>CAYJBA010000345.1:0-3247 GCA_964367865.1 uncultured Bacteriovoracaceae bacterium
CGGATGATCGAGCACGTTAATCACAGTGCTGGCAATTTCGTCATCGTTCGTGGGGTCTACGATCCATCCGGAAACTCCATCTTCGATAGCATCAGGTACGCCTCCATGCGAGCTGCCTATCGCAGGTTTTCCGCAAGCAGCTGCCTCTAAATAGACGAGACCAAATCCTTCAACGTTTGGCGCGTACCAGTCCGTGCGAGATAGAAGTACAAAAACCTCGCTCGAATTGTAAAGCTCTCGCAGGTTGTCGCCTGAGACGGGGCCGGTGAAAATCACGTGAGAAGCAACTCGGTAATGAAGTGAAAGCGCCTCAAGACGAGAGCGATCCGGGCCGGTACCGCAGATCAGGTAGACAACGTCGGGATGCTTTTTAATCACAGCTCTCAAAGCCGAAAGCATTCGGTCGATCCCCTTATAGTCTTGTAGTCTCGAGACGGTAAGAAGTACGCGACGCCCATGCAGCTGATACTGCTCAATGATCCGCGCCGAAGCGGGTTCGGGATAAAATTTTTCAGGAGAAACACCACAGTAAACGGGGTGGATTTGGGAGGGCTCAACCCGACATGCCGACTCTAGCTGCGCTCCAGTAAATTTGCTGATTGAAAACACTCCCGCTGCCTGCCTAAATACGGATTGCTTGAGTCCGATGAGTTTTGAGCGAAGCCACTTTTTCCAGGTGCTTGGGCTTTCAAGAATTTCGACGCCGTATGCAAAAACAAAATATGGGACATGGGTAGCCCACCTCAATGGAGAATTGAGTAAAGAGGCCGCGCCGCAGGGATGCCACAAAAAATGCAATATGACATGGGGAGAGAAGCTTATAATTTCGCGAGAAACCGCTATCGAAATAGGGACAATACTTTGCATGGCTTCGGACGGTAAATCTAATCTCAGGGTATCTTTTTCTTCTTCGTTCCAACCCTTCACAATTGGAGCTATTAATTTTACACGAACACCTGGAATTTCTCGGAGTGCGTGGACCACTTCGTAACTAAATGTTGCGATACCTCCTAAGCGAGGACGATAGTCATAGCTGGTTGCCAAAATTCGTAGCTCTTGACCTTGGGGCAACTGCAACATCAAGACTTTGAGATCAGTATTCAAGCCTTCCTCCGGACCAAGGGTTCAAGAACCTGAGCGTACCCTTCGGCCGCTTGGTCCCAGCTCATAGATTGGGTCTTTGCTAGCGCGGCTTCGCCCATTTTTTTGCGAAGGTCAGACTGATGAGTCATTTTTTCTAAAACTCGAGCGAGCTCGTCTGAGCTTTCTGGATTTTGCAGAAGTATGCCAGATTTTCCATTTTCGATTAGCTCAGCTGCGCCCGAAATCGCCGACACAACAGGAGCTAGACCACTTGCCATCGCCTCAGTAATCACTAAGCCAAACGGTTCGTATAGGGTGGGTAGCACAAAAAAATCTGCCGCTCGGTAATAGCGATGGATCTCGCGGGAGTGACCGAGTACGATCACGCTCTCCCCTAATTTCAAGTTCTGGGCTCGTTTGATAAAAGCGTCGCCCCCACCAGAGCCAATGGCGAGGAGTTTGAAGTTTTTTCTAAGAGTGGGATTCATTCTTGCCATAGCATCTAGCGTGACGGCTAGCCCTTTGCGATCATACGCTCCGACAAAAATTCCGACTACGTCTTGGGAGTTAATTCCGAATTTATCCCTCAGATGAGTTCGATCGCTCATTGTCTTGTCGTCGGCTGGACAAAACAGGGTAGAATCTACCGCATGGTAAACGACATGAACTCGTTCTTTGATTTTAAAATATTTCTCTAACTCCTGTGCAACTGAATGTGAAATCGCAATGTAAGTTTTTGAGGGCCTCAAAACCCAACGCTCAACTAGAACATTGAACGCTAGCAAAAAATGATGGTACGCAGAACGAATCCAGGAAGCGATTCCACCTTCTGTCGCAAAGGGTGGAGAATATACATGTAGTGGAAGTTTTTTCTTAAGCTCCTGCCAAGTACGACTCACCCACTGAACCTGAATTACATCGCTGAATAGCGAACACGCTCCGGTTGCTAAAATCAAAGGCCTAGGCTCTCCCTTCAAAAGTGGATCGATAAATAAAACAGGAAGAGTCGCGAAAAAAAACCAAATAGCACGCAGCAAAGCGGGTTTTCTAGGATCAGGTTTAATCCGGTAAACACGCAAATCGCCCCATGCATGTGCTCCGTTAGGGTCTTCCCAGGTGTAACAAACAAGCGATACGGGATAACGATGACTGAGGCGCCTAGCCACCTCCAGCGTCGATCGATCTTGTCCTCCCCACCCGTTTAAATCATGAATGACAAAAGCGATCCTTCGCTTTTTTGAGCTCACAGATGGACTCCTAAGCCAAGGAGTGGCGCTAACATGAGATTATCAGCCCATCGTGTTCCCATGACTTCAAGGTTGAAATAGACTCCCGTTTGCCCAAAATTAAGATGTAGCGCGAAACCCCATCGCAAAATGGATCCTGAACTCGGATAGGATACTCCGGCAGGAATGGATGAAAACGAATAGTTCATCCAATCCAGAATGAAAAAAATATGGGGCGAGTCGAAAAGGGGTTGGGTCTGATTTGAAAATCCGGCCACAGGCACCTTAAAGCCAAAACCAAATCCTTGAAATTTTTCAAGAGCAACCGAGTAGTCATAAAAACAATAAACCGCGCCTTGCTCCTTATACCAAAGCCCAATTGAAGCCTCCGATGCCGCCATCGGCGGAGGGGTCATGATCCCTTTATTAAATTGATATTGAAAAATACCGCGAACGCCCGCTTCGAGATCATAGCTAAAACTCGACTTGGATTTTTTATCAGCGCTTCGAGATTCGAGTGGCAAAATAAATACGATCCCGGCAATCACGAAAGTCAGCAGCCTAGGCGCTCTTTTTTGTTCCATTTTTAATTGCCCAATTTTCCTGAATTCCCATAAGTATCCATAAGATCGGATCGGAATAATCGGACAAAAAATTGCCAACATTGTTTTGACTGAGTCGCCCTTACGCGCTTAGCCTGTCATTTTATTGACAGCGTAGGGGCCCCACAAGAAATCCCAGGCCTTTTTTTATTCTACTGACTCAGGTCTGGTCGCCAAAAACGACTTTCTGCGACTTAAACTCTGAAAGTATCTCGCAGAACTTGGAAACTGAGTCATCCAGTCCTTCGAATAGCGAAACGACAAATAAGCAAGAGCGGTACCCATGTCCAAATCGGCCTGGGTTAAATTCGAAGGCAATAGGGTTAGATCGGAAGA
>CAYJBA010000346.1:0-3231 GCA_964367865.1 uncultured Bacteriovoracaceae bacterium
GGAAGGAGGATGGGTCAATTCTAATGTGGCGATTCGTTCTGCAGCGTCTGAACACTGAGCCTAAGCTCCTGATATTGTTTTCGCTTGGACTGATTCTCAAGAGCCCGGCCAAGCAGGTTTTTGCTCGCGAAGTTTCGTCAGAAGTCGAGCAGTCACTTCCCTGCGCCTATCTCAATAACTTTGGTGGCGATGTACAAATTTTTGACGAGAGCCGTGAACACCGTATTCAGGTTTTACGCAAGGCCAGGATACCGTGTGGGGGTTGGGTTTCAGTCACCAAGGGTTGGGCTGAGATTCGGCATCGAGACGGTCAAGAAGTACGCGTAGGATCGGACACCTTCGTAGGATTTCCGGAGAACAACTCAGACGGGCATTACAAAGGTGATCACGTCGTGCTCTACCGTGGCCAAGTTTACGTCCATACCGATGGAGGGCAGCGAGAATTTCGAGTCGCTTCGGCAACTGCGCGTGCGCGCTTAAGTCGTGGCACGGCGATAGTCGTTTATAGCGAGGCAGACGAAGAAACGCAGCTCATTGGACTTGAAAACGTAGCATGGATCGAAAACCGATACGAAGCTTCGAGGCCGATTCAGGTCCGCTCGGGCGAAGCAAGCTCGATGAATATTCAACTTTTGCGGGTGATTCCTTCAATACCCAGGGCAGTATCCATCGCGTCGCTTCGAGCAAAATTAAGTAGTCTCAGTATTGGTGAAAGACAAACTGCCGCGGCCGTACATGCCGTGCAGAACCGTCAAGAGCGAAAATTTGCTTCAAATATGGAGCACAACGAATCGCGCAGACCCGCTTCAGTTTCAAATTACGAACGGCATTCCAAAAAAGAGAAAGACGATTCAGAACTTTATTCTCGATGGGTAAAAAAGATGGTCGCGGGCGAAAAAGTAGGAGAGGCGATTTTATTTCCGGATCAGTTTTACGGCCGCCCGCAAAAGGTTAAAATTCATGTAGAGGATACGGGCCTTCGCGTTCCAGCAAGTCGAGTTCAGCATCCGGAGCAGGAAGCGGAGCGAAAGCGTTTGTTAGAGGAGTTGTCTTCGATTCGAGTAGTCGAGTAGTAGGTCACTCTCAAGGAGGGGAGAACCATGAAAGTAGTATGTTTTTTTGTCTTTATTTTAAGTTTCGGCCTTTTAGAAAATCCTGTTTACGCTGGTAATTGGGAGCTTTCGTTAGGGCTTTCGTATAATCGCACAAACTATTCGGCAACCAACTATTCTTGGATGCGAAGGTACGGAATGTCACTGGGTTATAATTTTTCGAACCAATCAGAAATTGAATTTTCATTTCAAGATGTGATCGATAGGACCTACATTCAGGGGTACGAAGATACGACTTTAAATGATCGGATTTGGGGATTTAATTGGAACCAGTACTTCTTAGGGCGAAATGCCCCTGTTCAGCCTTATACCAAGCTCGGCGCCGGTCAACTCAATCGAAATGCCACTGGGAGCTATGCTTCGGGGGTCTCGACCACTCCACAAATTGATTCTCTAACGATCATTGTAGGTGTTGGAATGAGAATCTATCTGACAAAGACTTTTGCAATTCGGGGTGAAGTGACTTCGTATTTGACTGGAAATACTTTGAGCGAATACATCAATAGTCATAAAGACAACTTGGCGGCTACCATTGGGATCTCGCTCTTCTTTTAAAGCCATTAACCTTGCAATCGTTTTAGGTTCTCTGGGCCTTTCGCTCACGGGTTGTTCTACACTGGGTTATTTGATTCAAGCGGGCCACGGTCAGCTCAAAATGATTAATCGCGCGAGACCGATTACTGAAGTTTTAAAAGATGAGCGTGTTTCGCCTAGGATTAGAACGTTATTGACTCAAATTCCAAAGATCAAGAAATTTGGAGAGGACAATAGCTTAAAGCCAACGTCCAATTATATCGAATATGTACAACTGGATCAGGCTGCAGCAAGTTGGATAGTAAGTGCCTGCGAACCTCTTAAATTTAAGTCCAAAGAATGGAATTTTCCCATCGTGGGTCGGTTTCCGTTTCTGGGTTGGTTTGATTTAGACCGGGCCAAGGCCCATGCAAAGGAGCTTCGCGAAGAAGGCTGGGAAGTGGATCTTAGGGGTGCCGCAGCTTACTCCACACTGGGATGGTTTAGAGATCCCGTGGTTTCGTCTATGATTCAAGAGGGGGATGATGCCCTAGGGGGTTTAGTCAATGTGGTTTTGCATGAGTCGGTGCATGCTACTTTTTATATTTCGGGTCAGGCTTTTTTCGATGAGAGCATCGCAAATTATGTCGCTGATGGTTTGACGCTCGATTATCTCTCAAAGACCTACGGTGCAGAGTCCAAGGAGCTTAAAAGCTATGTTCGGGCTGAGAGTGATTATGAAACGCGCAGAAAATCCATTCACGAAGCATACGAAAAATTAAACGGTGTTTATTCCTCGGGACAGACCGATGAAAGTAAGAAAGTAGTGAAGGAGCAAATCCTAGGTGATTTGAACGCAAAGCTTAAACCCAAACACCCGATCAATAACGCGACTTTGATTCAGTTCAAAACTTATCACGTCGGTATGGACGAGTTCGATGAGCTCTTTAGGTCCTGTGGTCGTTCTTGGCAGCGCTTTTGGGGGGCAATAAAAAACGTGAGCGAGAAGTCCTTTAAGAAGTCCCAGCAGGAAGATTTGGGTCCGATCATTTTACCTCTTGTAAGAGCAGGGTGCAGTTAAGGTCCAGAGCGGTATATTCAAAAATAATGTTATATTACAATGGCTTAAATTCTTGATTATTTTTATATTGCATTACCTTGTGCGCTGCAATATAACGCAAAGCATCAATTAGTTAGTAACTGAGTTTCATTAAGTGAACACTTCTCGTGTGCACTGGATGAAATGACTGAAAGGATTTTTTTATGAAAAAACTAGGAATTGGAATTTTGGCAGTATTGGCTTTAACAGCTGTAGAACAGAAATCTCACGCCTTCGGATTTTGCGCGACTAATAGAGGTGACTATGCGCCTGGCTGCCCTCAATCCCATATTTTTTATATTACCTCCACGACTTTTACGGGCCCGTTTGGAATTATCATGGACGGAAGCGCAGATCTTTCTAATGCTCTCGTTCGTGATGCTGCGTTTGTGCAAGCGGATCAAACACTCCGCGGTCAGAGTGATGCAATTGTCGGAACGAACATCGTGAACGTACTTGCCAAGAAATTTGGCGCAAAAGACGACGAAGCAATGGCTCGCGCTTTAC
>CAYJBA010000347.1:0-3230 GCA_964367865.1 uncultured Bacteriovoracaceae bacterium
GTTTAAATGACCTGAAATGAAAAAAATTCTGCCGAGACTTTTAACATTTTGGATTGCAACGAGTCCGCTTGGGATAGGGGCTGGGCACGTTTGCCTTGCGGCGGGTGAGGAGGACTTGGTTCAGCTGATTCAGATGAAAACGGTTTTAGATACGATTCCGGAACTCAAATGGGGTGCGAAATCCGCAAAAATCGAAGTTGTTTCGGTCCCCGAAGGAGAAGCTTATTTTGTGTCCGTGCCCGGATCTTTTAACGCGGAGGACACTGCGCTTTTGACTGATCGCGAGCAAGTGGCGATTTCAGAAAAAGGCGATTTTCTATTAAAAATTCCTGTAAAGGGAGAAAATTCGTCTGTCGACTTTCTTTCTGTGTCGCCCTTTGGAACTCTTAAACGCGAAAAATTAGGGGTTTCGTTTCCAGGTTGGAACGCATTTTTAGCAAAACGAAAAAGCCCCGCTTTGGGTACCCGGCGTTTTTTTGTTACGCCCTCGTTGGGTTTGACCCTGATCAATTACACTCAGACCGGATTAACTCCTTTTTCTGAAACAGCTTTGACTGGAAAGGTATCTGCTTTATATTATCTTGCTCCCCGTTGGGATATTGGGCTTGCTAGTTTTTTTACATTGATCCCCGTTACTTCTACTGTTCCAGAAAATAAGATTCGTTTTTTGGGTGTCAATGGTCGTATCGGTTATGTGGTCCCTTGGGTTAAATCTCCATGGCGCTTGTCCTTGATGACGGGGGTTTATTTTACGACGACTTTTGTACCTGGATCGACCTTTGGATTTGAAAATATGACGGGTCCTCAGCTATTTCCCGTTTTAACTCGTGTTTGGAATAATGGGAGAAGTTCAACTTTTTATTTTAAATTCTCCCCAGTAACGGCTCAGTTTACGCCTCTGGCATTGTCTAATCGCGAAATAGCAGGCGGAGGGTCTTATGGTTTTAGACTTAAAAATGGGCATGCGATGTCCATTGCAATGGACGTATCTTCGATTCAGTTGACTCTAGAAAATACCCAAATTAAAGCGACGACATTTTCGTTAGGTGTCGGATATTCAATGTAGGAATTTAATATGAAAATACTTAAGCCATTTTTTATTTGTTTCCCATTATTTATTGCAACTATCGGATTTGCGAATGTTGACGGTAATTGGGGTGACACGGGCACGCTTGATTATTCAAATACAAATGGAGATCACTACAAATGTTCGTATTTCGGATTAAGCGTAACCATTACAGATACTCACCTCGCCATGAATCAGAGTGCCGATTGTGGTATTGAGTGGGATCTCAATCTGACTTTGCTGATCAAGGATGGCAAACTTCTTCAGGGAGATCAAACCATTGGAACAATCGGTGAGGATCACATCGAATTTAAAGGGTTTAGGGTTTCAGGCGAATCTCCTTTTACCTATTCTGCTTCGGTTCATCTTACCCGCGATCGAGCTGTTTACTTTGTTGATTCTGCAGTGTGGGCGGATGGTTATTCAGAAAGTTTAAATGGCGTGTTGACGACCGCTAGCTCGGAAATTTGCAAATAAAAGTCGAACCTCGTCCCACGGTGCTCTCGACTGCCACTGTGCCATCATGTTTTTGCATGATGTGTTTGACGATTGCAAGGCCAAGACCTGTGCCCCCTTGTTCGCGGGAGCGGGCTTTGTCAACTCGGTAAAATCTTTCGAAAAGGCGTGGGATATGTTCTGGCGGAATGCCAGGGCCGTTGTCTTTGACACGCAGTTCGACGACTTTTGGCATTTCATTCCATAGAATCTCAATTTCGCCTCGGCTAGGGGTGTACTTCGAGGCATTATCGAGAAGATTAACTAAAACCTGCTCAATCCGTTTTGCATCTCCATGCACGCTCGGGGCTTTGCAGCGAACAATCACCATTTGATTCTTTTTATCGAAATTAGGTTTCAGCTGCTGTACTACGCGTGAGGTGACCTCTTCTGTGCGCATAGGCGACCTTTGTAAAGACTCACCTGACTCAAGTGAAGATAAATCGAGTAAATCTCCAATTAAATTCATGAGCCGGGTTACGTTTCTAGCAATCACATCTAAGAAGGGTTTCTCAATAGTTTTATGGGCTTCAAAATCCTGAATCAGCGTGTCTGTGTACCCCTTAATTGCTGTGAGGGGAGTTCGTAATTCGTGGGATACATTGGCAACGAAATCGATGCGAATTTGTTCAGCTGCTTTAAGTTCCGTAACATCGTGAAATACGCCCACGACACCATAGAGGTCTCCCGCGTCTTTAAAAAGGGGAGCCACTGAAACCGAGAAGAATCGCTCGGTTCCGTCCGAAATGCGAAGTGGTATTCCCTTGGTAGTAGCAGTTGTTCGTTCATTCAGCGCGGTTGCAAATGTCTCTAGAACCTCCGGGGCACGAATGATTTCGGTGTATCGCAAAGTGCGGCTCTTTAGTTTTTCTTCCTGACCAAAAAGAACAGCAAAACGGCTATTAAAAAATAGGGGGACGCCCTCGGTATCGATGGCTAAAATGCCCTCACTAATCGCGCTCATGAGAGTTGCTGTCTCGTCTCTCTCACGTTGCAGGTATTCCGTTTTTGAAAGCAAAACCTTTCGTATTTCCTCAATAGATTTTTCTACGTCAATCCATTCGCCATAAAGTTCATCAACTGCGTTTTCGTCTGCTTCGAGCGCGGCTTGTGTCGGAGATATTTCGGGGGCTTCAAGAACATTTTGTATGCGAAGCATGATCCTTGAAATAGGTGCCACAAAACGCCTCGTGGTCAAAGTTGCCAAAGTGCTAAGGGCTGCAGCAATGACGATTAATATAATTGAAAGGGCGCGATCAAAGACGTGAAGTGTCTTGGCTAAAACAGAAAGTGGGATCGCGCCGCGAAGCACGTTTCCGTTTGCATGTATGAGTATAGATCCATAGTGCATTTCTTGGTTTAAGGTCGTGCTATAGCGGGTTGCGGTTCCAAACTGATTTGCAAGAGCCTGCTGTACTTCTGGCCTGCTCAAGTGATTTTCCATGTCTGCAACTCCGTGGTGCGAATCACAGAGAACTTTACCTGATTTATCAATCACCGTTAGTCGATTTGCAGTTCCTTTAGATCGTTTATGGCACCACTGGTTGAAATCAGGCAAATGAATAGGATTGTTATCTGATGATAGCTCTTTTTCTAGGATAATTAAGGAGTCTAATAGTTGGGTAGACGCTTGTTCTAAAAACTGCTTTTTAAGAAAATACCTTGCGGC
>CAYJBA010000348.1:0-3183 GCA_964367865.1 uncultured Bacteriovoracaceae bacterium
CAAAATAGCGCTAAAACAAGGCTACAATCCGATATTTGCGAAATTAATGCCGAATCGGGGGTATTCTAAACAATTTTGTTTAGGTATAAGTCGAACTAATGGAAAATCTCCTTCAACTTCAGCAAGGGCATAAAGCTTTTGGATCGCGAGCGATCTTTGATCAAGCCACATTTGCAATCAACGAAGGTGAGCACGTAGGAGTCATCGGTCCAAACGGAGCTGGAAAAACAACTCTGTTTCGAATCCTCGTGGGCGAAGAGACCCTCGATTCAGGACAAATTGTGCGCACTAAGGGGCTTAGAATTGGATATCTTTCTCAACACGATACGTGGGAGCCCGGCGAGTCGATCGAAGACTTTGTGGGTCGGGGTGCACATTTACCAGTTTGGGAATTAAAATCACTGGGGCGGGGACTCGGACTCTCTGAAGAACATTACACTAAACCGATTGAGTCTCTCAGCGGGGGCTATCGCATGCGCGCGAAGCTCTTGCGACTCGTCGGCCAAGAACCCGACCTCATGCTGCTTGACGAGCCCACTAATTATTTGGATCTTGAAACTCTTTTAGTCCTTGAAAAATTTCTCCAAGGTTACACGCGATCCTTTTTGCTTATTTCTCACGATCGCGAATTTTTAAGACGCACGACCGACCACATTCTCGAAATCGAAAGCGCAGAGATCACAAAATTTAACGGAACTATTGACGATTACTTCGAGCAAAAAGAGATGCTCAGAGCACAGCTCGCGGCCCGAGCGATGTCGCTCGATGAAAAACGAAGGGAAATTTTAGCCTTTGTCGCTCGATTCGGGGCAAAGGCTACAAAAGCGAGTCAGGCGCAATCTCGTCTCAAAAGTTTAGATAAAATGGAGACGATTGAAATCAAGCCCCTGCCCGTCACAGCCAAGATCCGAATCCCCCCTCCCGCTCGCGTTGGAAAAATTATTTTAAAACTCACCGGCGTAGACATGGGCTATCCCGGACATAAAGTTTTAAATCAAGTTGATCTCCTTTTGGCCGGAGGAGATCACCTTGCGGTGGTTGGGTTAAACGGAGTTGGAAAAAGCACTCTACTTAAAACTTTAGCGTCAAAACTACGCCCCATGGGAGGAGTCATTGAGCCTGGCTATGAGTCGACCTTTGCCTTTTTCAATCAACACGTAGCCGAAGATCTGGATCCAACAGATACCGTTTACCGTGCGCTTGAAAGAAAGGCACATCGCGGAATCCGACCACAAGAAATATTAGACCTAGCTGGATCTCTCCTTTTTTCTGGAGACGACACAAAAAAATCTGTCCGAGTATTATCAGGTGGGGAAAAATCACGGGTAGCACTGGGCCAAGTCCTGTTACAGAAAGCTTCCTGCCTCATCTTAGATGAGCCCACCAACCATCTTGATTTTCAGACGGTAGAAGCACTGACTCAAGCTCTTCAGGCGTTTGCCGGTTCACTGGTTGTGGTCAGTCACGATCGGAGTTTTATTAGGCGTATTGGGACCAAAATATTTGAGATTCAAAACGGCAGAGCAGCGACCTACCCCGGCACCTATGACGACTACGTTTGGAGTTTAGAAAATGGAGCTTTTGCCACTCTTAATTCAAATCAGACAACTGAAAATAAAAAATCAACTCCCAAAATATCGACAGAAAAAGGAGAGCCAGAAAAAAACAATTCTAGAGAGGAAAGAAAACAGATTGATCGAAGACTCAGGCAACTCGAAACACTTACCGCCAATCTTGAAAAATCTCTCACGGGACATCAGGCTAGGTTAAGCGCTCTAAATGAGGAGCTGACGCAAAATGCCGATGCGGTAACTTCGGCTAAAATCAAGGAAATGGGCGAAATTCAGCACGAAATCGAAAAAACAGAAGCCCAGTGGATCAAAGCTACCGAAGAAAAAGATGGACTCTTAAAGTAATTTCGCCGTTTGGGTAATTGCTTCTTACAAAAAAGAGTCAGCTGATGATTGGGTACACCGGTCGGTTCAAACAAGCTTACGCCGGATGGGTCGATACAGCTTACCGTTACGGCGAAACCATCTTTGATATTGTCCTTTTTCTTGCATAAGATGCTCCGAGTATTTTCACCTTCGTCGTGTTTGAACACTTTTGTTACCCTACAACTCCAACTCGAGTTTTTTAATTTAACTTCGTACTCTTTGTCACCGACCCTAAACGTCTCTCTTTTTCCATCCGGAAAAAAGACTTCCAGTTCCCAGGTTAAAGCAAGGGCGGCGAATACATTTAAATTAAGGCCCAATAGTATTTGAATCACGAGTAGTTTTGTTTTCATTTTTTTAAGATTCTATTTTTCATTTATATTTTAATGGCCCCATCCTTGCAAGATTGAACCCAAAAATCAATTTCAACTCTCCGCAAGGAGAATGACGTTAACTTTCAGCTTGGGGGGATAATTCGTGAAAATTCTTACATTTTTAATTTTTATGGCGATATTATTGAGCAGTGTCGCTTTCGCAAAAGACCGATGCGTTTGGAATCCACACTGGGAAAGAATCGACTGCTGTAGCGCCGGTCAACAAGCAGTTTGGAACCCAAAATGGGAACGGGTGGAATGTTATTGAATAAATACGTAACTGCCCTGACACGGACTCGGCTAATACGTCCGCTCCCTTCCAGATCGCGTACTGCGTAGCCTCATATCTTTCAATAAGTCAGACCTCCAGTCTGACTTGCCACGTCCGAACCTATGGTTCGTCCGCGGCCGCTCACTCGCTTCGAGTCCTGTCACCTCCACCACTCAGATTCTAAGCGCACCCTAAACGAGTTCCACAGGACGCAGAGACGGGTCTTTAAAATTCGATTATTATATTGTCCGAGGACTGCCCGAGTTTAGGGTGCGCTTAGAATCTGAGTGGTGGAGGTGACAGGACTCGAACCTGCTACATCCAGCTTGCAAAGCTGGCGCTCTACCAGGTGAGCTACACCCCCACATTCCTGGCGAATAGGCGTTGACCTTACATGTTTTTTTTTCAACGTGCACTCGGATTTTTGATATAGATACGAAGCTATGATTGAAGGCCCAGTTTGTAACATCTCATTTTATCGCTTTGCGGCATTGGAGAACCTCCCACCCTTAAGACGCCAACTCAAGGCCGATTGCCAGCGTCTAGGCCTTTTGGGGACTCTCATTTTAAGCCCTGAGGGAGATCGGAAGAGCACACGTCT
>CAYJBA010000349.1:0-3176 GCA_964367865.1 uncultured Bacteriovoracaceae bacterium
TACCCCTATAAAGATCCCTTTCTCGCCACTTTTTCTTCGGCACTCTTAAAGGGTCGAAACAAAAAACAAGGAGTTCGAAGCGACGTTCTAAAAGTGTGGGTATTACCCGATAGAGATAGCTTTAGTCGGATCGAAGGGCGCGGGTACTTAAGCTGCAGACTTTATGTGCAAAAAGATAAAAAAGCTCCGTTGATGATTATTATTCCGGGCTTGGGGTCGAGTGCGCATTTCGGTAACGGTACCTTTTTAGCGGACCAGTTTTACCTCAAGGGTTTTCATGTCCTCGTTGTTCCTTCTCCCATGAATTGGAATTTTGCGTTGGCTGCAAGCGAGTCAGGTCTGACGGGTGTGACACCCTCGGATGTGGGTGATCTTCAAAGAGCTCTTCGCATCGCTCTTAAGACTCTTCGCGAGGAGGAGAGCCTTCAAATCGGTAACATCGGAGTAGTAGGAATCAGTCTGGGCGGCCTCGAAGCGGGATTTCTTTCAGTCCTCGAAAAAAATCAACCGGCATTAGGAATTTCACGCTACCTCGCAATCAACCCCGCTGTGGACTTAAAGCACGGTATCGTAACTTTAGACCGATTATCGCAGATGGAGTCCGAGATTGGGGGCCCCGATCGCGCGAGATCCATTCGTAAGTGGGCAATGGAGCAGCTCTCCGATACCATCATGGATGGAGATCCGACAGATCCAGAATATTTTTCGAATGTAGATAAACGCTATCCCTTTACGCATGAGGAATTTCAATTTCTACTTGGGACTTTTATTAAAGCTCCTATTTCGGAATCTATCTATATCAGCCAGCTCATCGAAGACCGCGGCATTCTTAAAGAAGATCCGTCGAAAATGCGGGCTAGAATTAAAGAGGCAGCGACATTTAGTGCGATGGAATACGTTGAAAAAGTAGTTTATCCGCATTTTGCCGAACGAGCTACCGGTACTCCGTTTACCGTCGACGAATTGATGGCGCGTTCGTCGCTTCCTTACCTTGAAAAAAATTTAAAAGAGCAGAACCAGTTTTACGTGATGGAAAATCAGGACGATTTTTTGCTTCGCTCAGGCGACTTAGATTGGTTACGAAGTGTTTTCGGATCCCATTTGAAAGTTTATCCTCTGGGAGGCCACGTCGGAAACATCTGGTTTGACCAGAACAAGAGAGACATTCTTGCGCTGTTTGCTGATTGGGTTGCTGAGTAGGTACGTTTGTTAACGCGCGTCATATTTAGGACGGGTTTTGCTGCCATTGTCAAAAATATGGCGCAAAAAAGTTTGATATAACTGTTTACAATCTCACGACTTTTTGGCTCGCCTGAGAATGCATACGGATCCCTATTCGAATCTTAAGATCCTCCATTTCTACGCCGATAAATCTTAAGTAATGAAATATAAGGTCAAATTTCGAATCACTCAAGACGGCGGCCAAGGACAGAAGTTTTCAATAAACTTGGCGGAAGGAAATAGTTTCTTGCTAGGGCCTGCGACAGTCGGGCTCCACGTAAAGGGTCAAGATGAAAATTTTTCGCCCTGTATGTTTTCAATTAAAAATGGCGTTTTGGTGGTTAACGATCGTGGAACAAAAGCAGGAATTCGATTAAACAACCGCTCAGGAGATGAATTTACGCTTAAGCCTGGGGATTTAATTCAAATTGTTGAGCACTCTATTGAAATTTTAGAAGCCCCCATTCCGCTGGTTGAGGAGCCTGTCGAAGAGGAGTCCCCTCAGACACGGTGTTTGGATATTTCAGGCGGAGCGCAGGCATTGCTTAGCCCGCAGAAGCAAAAGCCGCTGGTAAGAAATCCGCCGTACCTGCACCACAGGCCTCTCGTGTAAATACTGTCGAAAAACTAGAAAAATCAAAAAGTGGCCTGGATCCGGATGCTGCTTGGGCGAGTCCTGAAAGGCTTAATCCAACAGATTCGAAGTTGAGTTTTAAAGACAAAGCGGGCAGTTCAAGCTCGGCACAGTTTCAACTTGAGGAACTTCCTGGCGCCCCTTCAGGAGAGGGCGCTGATTTATTAACACCAGCACCTCGAGATTCGGAAAACACTGCGCCGAACGAATTCTCAGGAGTGCAATTTTCGGATTCTCCTCAGGCGCAGGATTCCTCGAAAGCGACCAGAGTTCCACAATACGATACCCTACCGGAGGGAATCAAAGAAGGCGTCACTGCGACCGAGTTTATTACTGGCGAAGTTCCAGTACTCAATGAGGATACTCAACCCAATATGAAAGGAGCTCCAGCCCTGGTCCCCCAAGAGGATCCAATGGCTGCATTTTCTCAATCCTCGTTTCGAGCTCCACCGCCTCCAGAACCTGGTATCCCGGACGCAGGTGCGCAGCTCACGGCATTTCCCGCAGAGGCTCCTCCAATATCTTCGGCCGAGGTTCCTGCTCCGTTGACAGAAGCGCCTGGTAACCCTGCTGCGGCGGTCCATTCAGCAGTAGCTTCAGATATGGGTGTTCATGTAGAAGCAAATCCACCTCCTACCGTGACCGAACCCGCTTCGACCAAAATCAAAAAGCCATCTGAAATCTTTGATCTTGTCTTAAGTTTGATTCTAGCAGCCGTGGGTGGAGTTATTTTTAGTTTTAGGATGCCGATTGAGCTTAATCGGGTTTCATCCAGATACCTAGGAGCGGTTGGGGCAGTGGTTTTGGTTTGCTCACTCATTGGGGGTACTGGGCTCCTCAGAAAATTTTTAAGATTAGATGTAGGCATTGGACAGCTGGCTCGATTTTTTGGGTTTGCTACCTTAGCTTTGGCACCTTTTAGTTTAACTTCTACGCTACCCACGCATTATCAGTGGGCGGCTTCTGCACTATTTTATTTTGTGATAACAGTCGCGTTCTTGCTTAAATTTAAACCGCCTGTTGCGCGATACTTTGGAGTAGTTGGAACATTGAGCGCGGTTATATGTGCTTTCGGATACGCTTATATTCAGCAGATTGGCCCTTTCGCTAGGGGAACGACGGTTCAGGCATGGAACGAGCAACAAAGCATCATTCGCAATACGGCGCCTGTATCTCCAGTAACTACTGTGACTCCCGTGACCACTAATTCGCCGGCGCAACAAGCCGCGCCTGTTCAAAACAGCGTGGCGCAAACACCACCGCCCCAAAGTGTTGTCGCGCCGCCCGGACCACCTCCCATAGAAGTCGTTCGTAGACCCGT
>CAYJBA010000350.1:0-626 GCA_964367865.1 uncultured Bacteriovoracaceae bacterium
ACTCTTTCCCTACACGACGCTCTTCCGATCTGCTGGGCAGCTGGCAACGTTTGAATGTATTTTAAATGGCTGTCAATCGCATCCCGCAGAGGCGCCATGAGTTGCGTGCCACGTTGAAAACATTTTCCCTTTAAAACCACCGTGAGGGGTGTTCTGCATTTTACAATTACTTCTCTAATGAGCCTAGACTTACCAGACCCTGGCTCACCCTCAATCAATACAAAAGTCCCGCTCCCGCGCATGACTGCATTCCAGCGATTTCTCAATATCGCGAGTTCGGTATCACGACCGACCAGTGGCGTTTCTCCCACCACCTCAATTAAATCTGTTTGTGGATCTAAAGAAATTTCTTCGGACTTATCCATCGCCCGATTAATTTCGGGTAAACGCTCCAGGTCAAAAAGCAATCCTTTGGCGCTTTGATACCGATCGTCGGGGTCTTTTCCCAGTAATTTATTTATGATTGCCGCAAAGCCTACAGAAACTTCAGGACTAAATTCGCGCACGTCTGGCGGCGCCATTACGGCATGCAATCGAATGAGCTCCGCTGGATCTTTAGAGCGATAGGGCGTAGTACCGGTCACGCATTCAAATAGAGAGATTCCTAAAGAATATAGATCCGTTCG
>CAYJBA010000350.1:636-3172 GCA_964367865.1 uncultured Bacteriovoracaceae bacterium
GGCCGCTTTAAAACACCTGTTTGTTCAGGCGGACTATAAAGAAAAGTTCCGACAATCGCGTCTTTATCTTTGATGTGGACATCATCTACGACGCCTGCAAATCCAAAGTCGATGAGTTTAGCGCGAAAATCGGCGTCAACGAGGATATTTTGCGGCTTAACGTCACGATGAACGAGGCCATATCCATGCACAATGTGAAGCGCTCCGGCTAGGGCCTTAGCTATTCCAACTGCGATATCTTCAGAAACCGGACCTTCTTCGAGAATCGAAGAAAGTGTTTTACCCTCGACGTACTCCATGACGAGGTAAGGATGGCCCTGAATATCGCCAATTTCTACAATCTCCGCGAGCCCGGGATGGTGCCCCCGAGCAAGCACGCCGGCTTCGCGCCTAAACCGAACAAGCGAATCCTTTGCCAGAGAGTTTTCGCGCGGAATTTTTACAGCGAAAATCTTATCGCCACGCGTGGCGCGATAAACAATACTTTGGCTGCCCCTTCCCACCTCTCCTAGGATCTTAATCCCTGGAATCTCTAATTCGCTGATATTGGGCGATGACAACTGTGACATGAATCTCTTTTCTCAAAGTAATACGCCCCTTAAGTCGCATTACAGGCATAATAAACCCTATTTTAAGATTACAGCATCCATGTATCGGATTGACAACAGATGGCTAACTGCGCATTAATAAAACCTTAGAAAAAGGAGGCCATTTTGCGCCAAAAAATCTACGTCGGAATTTTGTCTGTTTTACTCTCTGTTTCTGTCGCCGAAGCCCGTGAATCTTGGAACGGACGAATCTTAGATGTCAAAAAACAGTCGCCGGTAACATTGACAGAGCTGTCTGCCCAGATGGCACGGTTTGAATATGTTGTTCTTGGCGAAAAGCACTACACAAATTCCGTCCAACTCGTCGAAGCTGCTTTAATCGAAAACATCGTAGCCTCTGCAGGAGCCGAGGGCCGGTTCACTACGGCTTGGGAGTTTTTGAACTACACAAATCGCAATTCAATCTCTGATCTTTTTTCTAAATTTATGGCAGGAAAGATAACTGCTGGTGATTTTCTTCTATCTACTCAAGGAAATCCTACCAGCTACTCCTATGCTCCTGTACTTGAGGTCACCAAAAAACTTCGCGGCGAACTTTTCGCTACTAATTTATCAAGCAAGGAAAAGGCGCCCATCGTAAAAGACGGTATCGGTGCCGCCGATCCAGCCTTTGTTCCGGCCGGGTTTGCCTTAGGTGGCGAATTCTACAAGGAGCGATTTGCCGAAGCCATGGGAGGACACGCACCCCCGGAAAAGTTAGATAATTACTTTGCCGCCCAATCCTTGACCGATGATTTTATGGCGTTTCATATGGCCGAAGAATTAAAAACATCCCTTAACTTTATGATTGTTGGCAGCTTTCATTCAGATTATCTCGATGGCTTCGTGACCAGGCTTCACGTCCGAGCACCTCGCTCCAGTGTTGCCGTAATAAAAATTGTCGATGCCTCTGATTTTGCAGAGGAGGAGCTTATTCCAAACCTAAAACATTCGCGCTATGGCGAGATTGCTGATTTTGTTTATTTTGTAAATGAACCGAGGAAGTAATCCGGCAAGGGGCGGCTCGCCGCCCCGTACTGATCTTGCTAGCCAATATAAAAACCCTATTTAAGCGAACTAATCCAGGCAGCAACATCGTATATTGCCTGGTCATCGGGCAAATTAAGTGCGGCCTGTCTCATTTTGTTTCCATGCGCATCCTTTGGGTGAGTTCCCCTTAGCCCATTTCTAAAATTTTTAAGCTGCCTAACGATATACCAATCCGGTTGATTCGATAGGTTAGGAGCACTGAGTATTCCATAACCTTGGTTGCCCCTTCCGTCTCTTCCGTGGCAAGTGGCGCAACGAGAAAAATGATTCTCACCTGCTGATTTATTTCCGACAAGAGAAGGTCTTTGCGGAAGGCTTTGTATCCGAGAAATGCGCTTCGATAGCTTTACGATTTCCACAGACGTCAGCGTTATCGTGTTTGAGCGCATTTGATTCCCAATTACATCTTCTAGCCCGACTCCACGAATTCCTTTTTTGAAATTTAAAAGCTGTCTCTCAATATACCAAGAGTTTAATCCTGCTAGAGCGGGAGCATCGAACTTTACATCGCCTTCAAATTGAACACCATGACAAGCCTTACATCGATCAGCGAGCATCTGAATAGACTGAATTTCCGCAGCTTCAAGCTTTCCTAAAAACAACAAGACAGCTAAAAGCCCACTAATAGTAGGCCGGAAGCAGAAACCCGATTTCATTCAAAGACTCATATGAAAACCCAATTTCAATAGCGCTTAAGTATGCGCTCTCAGGGTTATCGCCTTACCTACCCCAAGCCATCCCATCTGGACCTTTACCGATTGAAACCGTTTTGCTAATCGTTTTAGAACCTAAATCGACGATATGCATATCGTCCGTTCCGTTATTAGCAATGAATGCTCTAGCGCTATCGCTATCAAATGTACCACCCCAAGGTAGTGATTTCGGTCCTGTTTTGACTG
>CAYJBA010000351.1:0-3165 GCA_964367865.1 uncultured Bacteriovoracaceae bacterium
TGCGATGACGTCAGTGATGAGTCTCTTTTCGTTTGAGTCGGGTTTTTCGAGACTATAAAGATCAAAAAAAGAAAATTTCGAAGAGTGTTTTACACATACATTCGCCACTAGGTAGCTGTGGTATTCTAAAGTTTTTATAGCCTTAGCTCTCTCGGGTTCGATTTCATGCAGCAATTTCGCCGCAATAAATTTGGGGCAGGCTAATACCACGCAATCAGTAGAAATGACTTTAGAAACTCCTTTGGCGTCGACGTAGCTGACACGGGCGCCGCTTAAGTCCGCTCTTACGTCGTAAACCATGGATTCGGGTCTGAAATGGCTGTGGGGAATTTGTGACATCAGTTTAGAAAGGGTTAGCTCTGCGATGCGAGAATTTCCGCCTGGTACAAAACAAAGACTTTGAAATTCACTGGCAAAGAAATTAATGCCAGCTGCCGCATGAATTTCTCCTGAGGAGGCCGCAAAGGATGACCAACAGTAACGTTCAATGAGAGCGTTTAGATGAGGGTGAAGTGGCCCGGACAAAAGCGTCTCAAGGTGCTCCTTAAAAGTGATCTTGCTCAAGCGCAGAGTCTCGGGCGATGGGTTTTTGGGTGAAAAAGGAATTTGGGGAATCGAGAGCCCACTTTTTTCGGCGACAAGATCTTCAAAATATTTTTTTAAAATTACAAATTGAGACGAATGCTCTGGGTCGCTAGCGCCATTCCAAAAATGTGAGAGCATTCGACCCTGAAATAAAACTGGGTCGTGATTTTGTCTAATTTGAATTTCGTTGGTTAAGCCAATTTCCTGGATGAGTTGATCTATAAAAGATCCCGAATCAGGTTTTGTAAAATAGGCCGCACCAATGGAATAGTCGATTCCACGCCAGGACTCGCCCCTGGAGTTGCCACCCATGCGCGGAGCTTGTTCCAAAAGAATGGGGTTATACTTTCTGAGAGCGTAGGCGGTTAAAATCCCGCTCATTCCACCGCCGACGATGACCAGGGGCGCGACTTCGGTGGAGGCGATTGATCGATTAGAAAGACTCGCTAAAAATTTGGGCTTATCCCAAAGAATGATGTGGTTTTTAGAGGGATGATCTCCCGTAAAATCAGTCGCAAGCGTCGAACCTAAAGTTCGGTCGATAGGATTAAACGAAAAATCGGCAGCTTCGAGTTTCGTCTGGGTTGGGTTCCCGCTCGTTTTTGAGAGGTGCTCTACGGCCCACGCGCCAGAGAACCAAAAAGCCCCGATCGCGCCCCCTCCTAATAATGAAATTGCCTGGCGTCGATTTATTCTGGGGTCGCTCATAATCCCCCTCCTCCTTGAAAAGGGTATGAGGATAGATTTTCAAACGAAACACCCCTGCTCGGCAACCCATATCTTGGATATTTCTTGAACTTTTTTTACGATAAGTGCTTGAAATTAAAGAATAAGCTAAAATTGACCAATTAGAGGCATAGCGTTACCATAATAGTTAATTAACATGAACAATCAATTTAGCCTCCTCTTTCTCTTAATATCGATAACAGATTTTTCTGGGTGCGCAGGCCCCACGACTCCTTTGGGCGCCGTTTGGACAGTGCTCCCAATTGAGCAGCCTTCTATTGAGTCTCTTATGGGTTTTTCGGTATCCAAGAGCGAAACGACCGACTCACTTTCACCAAAAATCAAGCTCACCCCCGGCAAGCAAGTTTTACATGGGCCAGCTCCCATTAAAGTAATGATTGAAGACGCAAACGGCGGTTTTAGCAATTACCGCTTTACCGTTATGTATAATGGCGTCGATGTAACTCGAAGTTTTACTCAATACTCAAAAAAATCGGTCAATCTTTTTACCAAAACCTTAACCATCGAGTATCCGCGCGTTCGGCTCAAAGCAAATCAGGAACACTGGATTGAGTTTTCTTATAGAAACAATTTGGGTGGCAGTGCGCGCGCGCATTACGAGGCTCCAAGCTGTGGAGCCTTTAAGCCAACGACTGTTCTTTCAACGGGAGACTTCGAAACTCCTCAATATTTCATGGAACTTGTCGAAGATGCTGCCACCAAACACGGACTCAACCCTGCGTTTTTGGCTGGACTGATAGCGCAAGAATCGGGATTTAATCCCAAGCAAGTGAGTTGGGCCAAGGCCGTGGGACTTACGCAAGTTACGAGCAGCGCTGAAAAAGAAATTGCTGCTTTTTATGGCGACTGGCCTCGATATCCTGGCATTTCTCATCTGAACTTTATGAAGCTGCGGCTAATGATTGCCGCCGGACGCATCAATTCAAAAAATGAATGGAGATTAAACCCCTCGAGCTCGATCATGGGAGGCGCTAAATTTGCGCGAGACATTGCGGACAAATGGGCTGACAAGTGGAATTCGGATAAAAACTTGCGAACCATTGCCTCTGAAGTTGTTGACCCAGAATCTGTTTATGCGCAGCTCATTCTTGCTAGTTATCACTCGGGATATGCAAGAGTACTGAACGCGCTTGGCAGCTATGGGCAGAACTGGCTCAAGTCTCCAGATCTGCGCGAAGCACGAAAATACATTCGGCGAGTTTTTAGTTATTGTAGCTATTTTACGGACAAGGAGATTGACCATGCGTCAGCGACCTAAGATGTTAAGCTTGTTTGCACTGGTTCTGGCTGGAATTGCCCTTTCGGTGCCTATCCAGATCATGTTTTTGTTTGGTGATATGCCAACAACGATTGGACCCATTTTATCCAAGATTACCCCAATGAACTGGGCGGTAATGGTTTTAGCCGTCGTTCATGCATTTTTTGTTTTTAATCCTTCAAAAATGGTTTTGCTCACGAGCACTTTGTTTGTTGCTGCGGTCGGATGGAACAATTTTCTAGTCGCTTCTGCGCAGATGAATTACTCGGCAACACTTGCAACAATTGGCGCATTAGTCGTAGTGGCGATGCACTCGATACTTTTAACTAAAGAAGTTCGCTTGGCGATTATGAACCCGCGCGTGCGCTGGTGGAGAACCGAACCCAGGCGGATCGTTCATGTTCGCGCTGTAGTCAGCCCCACGATGGGTGGCGAGCTCTCGGCGCTGACGTTTGACTTATCCTCAGGAGGCGCATTTTTTCCAATTACGGATAGTGATGGTGTTTCGGTCACTCCAAGAGTTTTAAAAAATCTTCGCGTTGGCTCTCGCTGCGCCATTTTGTTGATGCTCGATC
>CAYJBA010000352.1:0-3146 GCA_964367865.1 uncultured Bacteriovoracaceae bacterium
ACTTCGGATTCTTTGGCCGCTCGCAAATCAATCACGACTTCGACTGTTGGAGTCCGCTGTACTGCTGGGGTCGTCGCCTCAAGAGGCTTTTTTAGAAATCGAATGGCCGAGGTGGCGGCCCGTAGTGCTGTCGTCGCTTGCGATCGTGGCGGCTGGGTCCATGGGCGAAGTTGCGGCCGTGAGCTTGTTTTATAGTGAAAACCTCGTGCCCTTACCGCTTTTGATTTCAAGATGGATGTCACAGTATCGATTTGAGGATGGTCACGCCGCCTCTGCTCTGCTTTTTATGGTATCCGTCTTAGTAACGGTTGAAGTTTTTTTAGGGAGGAGCAGGTTTGAACGCACAAATCGGTGATCTCGTTGTCGAGGACGTAAAAAAACGAGTGGGCGATTTTTCGCTCGAAGCGAACTTCGAGGTTAAAAAAGGTGACCGCGTAGGACTTGTGGGCAGGAGCGGTTGTGGCAAAACTACGCTCTTGCGGCTAATTGCGGGTCTCGAGGGATTTGATGGGCCCGGAGATCAGGGTCGAATCCTGCTCGGGGGTCGTGACATTTCGGATTTTTCTCCCCAGAAACGTGACGTGGGATTCGTATTTCAGGAACAGGCGCTTTTTCCGGATCTGGATGTTTTTGAAAATGTGACGTTTGGGCTGAAAGTGCGAGGAGTCTCTTTAGTAGAGCGTCAGAAAGAGGGCAAAGCTTGGCTCGCGCGGGTGGGTCTTGCGGATAAAATGCAGACTGGAATTGGAAATTTGTCGGGGGGAGAGGCGCAGCGTGTGGCGCTGATTCGTGCTTTGATCTGGAAACCCAAGGTCCTTTTGCTGGACGAACCTTTTTCGGCGCTGGATCGACCGCTGAGAAAATCTCTGGCCGACGAAATATTAAAACTTCACGACGTATGGACCGTGCCTCTCATCTTGGTCAGCCATGACGACGAAGATCTCATGAATCTTGCGACTCGCAAACTCGAGTTTAAGGAGTCCGAGGGTGGAAAAGTGAGAAGGGTCGGGATTTAATATTTTTATTTTATTTAAACTGGGATTGAATTCACCCTTCGAATTGAAGGCTAGGATTTGGTGCATGGGTAGCTTTAACTCAACGCATCAATTCGACAGCTAGTCTTCCACTCCATCAAAACAATTTGAACATTGCCAATCCCCCTCTCATTGAATAAAGTTCAGGGAATCTTTGAACAATTAAAAGGCATCGCTATGGCAAATGCACCCCAGTTTCAGAACCTGACTGCGCCCACCCGCGGCGAAACGATCACAATTCAAAACGGAAAGCTCAATGTCCCGAAAAACCCAATTGTGCCCTTTATCGAAGGCGATGGAACGGGTCCGGATATTTGGCGCGCGGCTCAGGCCGTAATGGATGCGGCGGTAAAAAAGGCTTATGGGGGCGATCGCAAGATCGAATGGTTCGAAGTCCTGGCCGGCGAAAAAGCTTTTAACAAAACTCAGAATTGGCTCCCTGAAGACACGATCACGGCACTTAAGCATTACCTAGTATCGATTAAAGGTCCACTCACTACGCCTATTGGCGGCGGGATTCGTTCGCTCAACGTCGCTGTTCGTCAAATGCTCGATCTCTACGTTTGCCTGAGACCCGTGCGCTGGTTTAAAGGTGTCCCTTCGCCGGTCAAGCATCCAGAAAAAGTTGAAATGTCGATCTTTCGCGAGAACACTGAGGACATCTACGCCGGTATCGAATACGAAATGGGAACGGACTCTGCGAAAAAGGTTATCGCGTTTATCAAAGAAAACTTTCCTAAGGATTACGGTAAAATCAGATTTCCAAATACGTCAGGCATTGGAATCAAGCCTGTTTCTAAAGAAGGCACTGAGCGCCTGGTTCGCGCCGCCTTAGATTACACCCTTCGTGAAAAACGAAAGTCCCTGACGATCGTGCACAAGGGCAACATCATGAAGTATACCGAAGGTGGATTTAGAACCTGGGCCTATGCACTAGCGGAGCGCGAATATGGCGATAAGGTTTATACCTGGGAACGTTGGGAAAAAACGAAGAAGGAAAAAGGCGAAGAAGCTGCAGCGGCCGAGCAGAAGGCGGAGCTTGCAAAAGGCAAAATTCTAGTCAAAGACGCTATCGCTGATATTGCGCTCCAGCAAGTTCTCACGCGCCCCGAAGAATTTGATGTCATTGCAACTCTTAATCTCAACGGAGATTACCTCTCGGACGCGCTCGCGGCTCAAGTGGGTGGAATCGGAATCGCTCCGGGAGGAAACATCAATTACCTCACCGGACATGCTGTTTTTGAAGCGACTCACGGCACTGCTCCCAAGTACGCCAACCAGGACAAAGTCAATCCGGGATCCGTCATCCTCTCAGGCGAGATGATGCTCAGGTACATGGGTTGGACTGAGGCGGCTGATCTCATCATCAAGGGAATGGATGGCGCAATCGCTATTAAAAAAGTCACTTACGACTTTGCGCGCCTCATGAAGCAAGAAGGCGACAAAGCGGCCACAGAAATTAAGTGTTCTGAGTTTGGGCAACAGATTATTTCTAAAATGTAATAAGGAGCGAGAGCCATGAACAGACGTCCAAAGATTTCAGTGATCGGAGCGGGTTTTGTTGGATCAACTTGCGCACATTGGGCCGCTTCAAAAGAACTGGGTGACGTCGCTCTCATCGACATCAATGGTGATACCGCCAAGGGAAAGGCATTGGATCTTTTTGAAGCCTCACCGGTCGAAGGTTTTGATTCAAACGTCGTAGGCGGAAGCGATTACGCACTGACTGCAAATTCGGACGTCGTTATAATTACAGCTGGGATTCCAAGAAAACCCGGAATGAGCCGAGATGATTTACTCGCGACAAATGCTAAAATTGTAAAAGAATGTGCGACTCAAGCGGCAAAGCATTCGCCCAACTCAGTTCTCATTATAGTCAGTAACCCGCTCGATGCCATGTGCCACGTGGCGATGGATGCCTCGAAATTTCCGAGAGAGAGAGTTTTAGGCATGGCTGGAGTTCTGGATGGCGCGCGCTTTCGAAGTTTCATCTCGATGGAACTCGGCGTGAGTGTCGAAGACGTTCAAGCATTTGTTTTTGGCGGTCCCGGCGACACGATGGTTCCGATGCCAAGATATGTGAGTGTCGGTGGAGTTCCACTTCAACAGCTG